>NZ_DAKC01000064.1:17631-35972 GCF_002496465.1 Methanosaeta sp. UBA356
GAAGCGATGATCTTATCTTAGATAAAAGGTTATTATCTTTCATGGAAAAGGATATTGTCCAGGTCATCCTTGAAAAGGAGCTCACTGTCAAAAACCCTATTCTGATAGAGGGATTCCCGGGAATCGGCCTGGTAGGTAACATCGCCAGCCAGTACATAGTCAACGATCTGAAGATGACCTATATCGGAGCGATGAACTCCAAATACTTCCCGCCACTGGCAGTCCTTTTGGGAGGAGTAGTGAACATGCCGGTCCGCATCTATGAGGATGCGAGCAAGGGGGTAGTGGTTCTGACCGCTGACATTCCCATCCATCCCCTGGCCTCCTATGAGGTTGGAAGGGAGATAGTGGCCTGGGCAGAGTCCATCGATGTACAGGAGTTGATCTGCCTGGCAGGAATAACCGTGATGGATGATCAGAACCGGGTCTTTGGCGCTGTAAGCCGCCAGGAGCTGCTGGATAAGATAAGGGGCAAAGCAGAGATCTTTGAGATAGGAACGATCACCGGAATTACCGGTAGCATCATGAATGAGTGCCGCATAAGAAACCTCCCTGCGGTCTGCCTGCTGGGGGAGACGGCATCAGCAGAACCTGATCCCCGCTCGGCGATCGCTGCCATCGAGACCATTAACAAGATCTATGGCCTGGGAGTGAACACTGCCAAGCTCGCTGAACAGGCAGAGGAGATCGAGGTGCAGATGGCTCAACTGGCCCAGCAGATGAAAGCGGCCGCACCCGAGGAACAGCAGACCCAGTTGCCGAAAGAGTTCCCAATGTACGGGTGATGCCAGATGATTTACACAAGCCTAACCGGATTATCCAGACATGTGATAAAAGAGATTCTCGCCGCCAGGGTGAGGACGGTGGAGATCAGGAGCCCGAACAATTTCTTTGCCATCTACAACTGCCAGCCTGGCGAGAGGATATTCATCACCGATTCAAGCGCCCTGGATGTAGTTCCAGGCACTACCGGCCTTATCACCACCATAAAGGCCCTTCAGGTCATAACCCACAGAACCATCCAGTCTGGGGAGAATTATTATGAGGAGAGCGAGTCTCAGGCAGCAAGGCTGCAGCTTCAGCTGGTGGGCGTCGGTCGGGTGAGAAGGATTGCGTCCATTGAGCCAGCAACGCCCCTCACTTTAGACGTGGATGAGGTGAGGTACTGCGGGGCACGGTAAAAGCCTCTTTTTTTAGAGGAGAACGACCGAGAAGATCGGCTTTGCTCAAGAGATGAAGGTTCTTCTCGTCACCGGAAGGCTGGCCTCTGAGCAGGTCAGAAGATCAGCCTGTGGCACGGATGTGCTGGTGCTGGATGTCGATGTAGCAGCGTTTATCACCCCGGAGATGCTCTGCCGGGCAGGGCCTCAAGGATACGACCTGATTCTGATTCCAGGAGCCATAACCGCCGATTTCCGAGGGGCGGAGATGGCTCTTGGCACCAGTATCCGCCTGGGTCCGAAGCATGCTGTAGACCTGATATCGCTCTTGCCCCGCCTGGATGAGGTTGAGCTCTCCACTACTGTTCCGGCCTGCGTCCTATTGGAGGCGAAGAGAAGGCAGGAGGCCATCATTCAGCTGGAGCGGCAGGAGGCACAGGCCAGAGGGCAGTTGACCATTAAAGGTGTCAAGATCGGCGGCAGCTCGCGGATGAAGGTCTTGGCAGAGGTCGTCGATGCCACCAGGCTCCGGGATGAGGATCTGGTGGAGCGGATCAGATACTTCGAGGAGCAGGGTGCCGATCTGATTGACCTGGGCGCATCCTTGGACGCCACCTCTGCCAGCGTCAAAAGAGCGCTGAAGAAGGCAAGGGAAGTCACTGCCCTTCCCATAAGCATAGATGCCGTTCGGCCGGAGCTCATCTGTGCCGGCATTGAGGCTGGGGCGGACATGATACTCAGCCTGAACGGTGAAAACCTTCCCCTGGTGGGAAGCAGGGTGGCAGAAGCGGGTATACCGGCAGTGGTCATACCGGGACCTGGATCCGTCACCCTGGAGGAGAACCTGAACAAAGCAAAGGATTATGCAATCCAGATTATTGCCGATCCGGTCCTCGATCCCCCCTTGATGGGCCTGGCCCGGTCGATGATCAGATACATCAGCCTCCGTGAGGCCGATCCTGATATCCCTCTTTTCTTCGGGGTGGGCAATGTTACTGAGCTCTTGGATGGAGACAGCCAGGGGGCCAACCTGCTCCTATCCGTCCTGGCAATGGAGGTGGGGGCCTCATTGCTCTTCACCCCCGAATACAGCGCCAAGGCAAAGGGCTCCATTCACGAGCTGGCTGTGGCCTCGCGGATGATGGTTCTGGCCAAAGGGCGCCAGACTCCTCCAAAAGACCTGGGCCTAGACCTATTGATACTCAAAGAGAAGAGGAGAATTCCAGAGGAGGTTCCTCCCCGGGAGCTGGTGGAGGCCTCGGCAGACCATAAATTCGAGGCTGACCCTGCCGGAAGCTTCAGAATCTTCCTCTCCGAAGGGAGGATCGTGGCTGGAAACGGCAGGATCACAGTAGCTGGCACGAGCGCCCGGAAGGTGCTTAATACCCTCATCGACCGGGGATTGATAGGAAGGCTGGACCATGCCGGCTACCTGGGCCGGGAGCTGGAGCGTGCGGAGATAGCCCTGCGCCTGGGCCGGAGTTATATACAAGATGAGCCCCTATGGCCGATAGAGAAAGGTTAAATAATAACTATTTCGTGAGGGAGAGAGGATGAATCAGAAGGCTTTCGCTATCTTCGTAGGCGCTCTTATGGTGCTCTCAGGAATTGCTTATTTCCTACCCCTGGGCACCAACCAGAAAGAGATTGCTGTTACATCAGATGCCAATTCCCCTGAGACCTTTGGCGTTAAGGGGAGCCTGGTGGACTGGAGCTTCGATGGACTGGGAGACGTGCTGGAGATGGCACCGCAGAACACTGATATGGCATACTGGATAAATATCAGTTCATCTCAGAATCTGACCAATGCAGCAAGTATCGCCCTCCCGCAGTCCATCGGCCTGATCTATGGGGACCAGCTTTATTCCACCAGGATCGAAAGGCTGGGGGAGGTTCGCTTCAATAACACCTGGGCGGAGTTCCACTGGATCGAGCCTTATCCGATGGGCTACAACAGCCTGGTCATTCCCTATGAAGGCTATATGATGATCCCCATGGGCACCGACTTTGTCATGGTCATGGGCAGGCCAACTCTATTCGGGCCGCAAGAAGCAGTACAGCAGTCCATCGATGTCATATCCGGTGGCCAGCCATCGGAGAACTTCACCCTGGTTGATGACAGCGGAGCCGACCTGCAGGTAGCAGCCCTAGGTCGCGGTGGAGCGAGCATGCCCATGGCTGGCGGATATAAGGAGTTCAACCTGAGGATCACATCGTCCAGGAACGGTGAGGATGGTTTCGACATCGTCGCCCGGTATATCCAGCCAACAGCAGATACCAGCCGGAAAGCAAGCGATCTAGCTGAAAAGAGCGACCTAGAGTATTCCAGCAGTGGATCAGAAGGAGAGTTATCCGGATTTGTTTCCGAGGAAAACATTCGGTTTGTGCTGATGGGGCTTCTTGGGCCCTAGCGCAACCTTTTTACATGTGGAACTAATGGCAGATCTAGTCTTGAGGTATAATCCAAAAGGCGCTTTTGCGATGAATGATGATGGGCGTTGTCGCCCGGAAGGAGAATTAAGTTATGGCAAGACCAATATATGTAAGGTTTGATGTTCCAGCAGATTTGGCCACAAAATCCCTTGAGGCCTTAGAGCTGGCTCGCGATACCGGCCGAATAAAGAAGGGCACAAACGAGGCCACCAAGGCCATAGAGAGGGGTGTGGCCCGTCTGGTCATAGTAGGCGAGGATGTTCAGCCACCTGAGATCGTCGCTCATATTCCCGCTCTATGCGAAGAGAAGAAGACCCCCTATATCTACGTCAAGAAACAGAGCGAGCTTGGTGCCGCTGCAGGCCTGGGCGTTAAGAGCGCAGCCGCTGCGATCGTGGAGCCGGGGAAAGGAAAAGAGATTCTGGATGAGATCGTCCAAAAAATTGGATCTCTGAAGTAGGTGATATCCTATGGAGGACGATAACGGAATACCAGCAGAGGTAATCGAGGTCATCGGCGTCACCGGCATGCATGGAGAAGCAATGCAGATCAAGTGCCGTATTCTTGAGGGCAATAACAAGGGGAGAATCATAACCAGGAACAGCATGGGGCCCATACGAATCGGCGATGTCCTTATGCTGCTGGAGACGGCAAGAGAAGCAAAGAAGCTTACCAGCAGGTGAGGAAGATGGAAGAGAGAAAGTGCAGCTTCTGCAATAAGACCATTGAGCCTGGCACGGGCAAGCTCTATGCCAAGAAGGACGGAACGGTATTTTTCTTTTGTTCTGCCAAATGCGAGAACAACGTTGCCCTTGGCCGGGTAACGAGAAGAATAAAGTGGGCCCGCAAGGGGGCATAAGGCCTGGCGGATATCGAAAGAACATTCGTCATGGTCAAGCCCGATGGAGTGCAAAGAGGCCTGGTGGGCAAGATCCTGCAACGTATTGAAGAGAAGGGCTTCAAGATCGTTGCCATGAAGCTCGCTGCGATGCCTGAAGCGAAGGCTAAAGAGCATTACGCAGAGCATGTGGGCAAGAAGTTCTACCAGGATCTGGTGGACTTCATCACCTCAGGACCATCCGTCTCCCTGGTGGTCGAGGGAAGGGGTGCCATTGCCGCCATGAGAAAGATGAACGGCGCCACAAATCCAGTGGAGGCCGTACCGGGAACCATTCGCGGCGACTGGGGCATTGAGACGGGACGGAATGTGGTGCACGGCTCAGACTCCCCGGCGTCAGCATCTCGCGAGATCGCTCTTCACTTTGATCCCTCCGAGCTGGTGACATACAAGCGAATAGATGAAGAATGGCTCTACGAGTAGCTCCTGGCAGATGCTTCTGTCAAGCCCTCATGGGAGCCTTTAAATTCCCAAAAAATAAATCACTTTTTTAGGGCTAATTCTGTGAGAAGCGATATTTCATGCAGCAGAAATCCAAAAAGGCCGGCAAGGCAAAGGGCAAGCAATCAAACCTCAGGACACCGATAGTAGTGGTGATGGGGCATGTGGACCATGGCAAGACCACACTCCTGGATAAGATCCGAGGTACCGCAGTAGCCAAGGGAGAGGCCGGCCTGATAACCCAGCACATTGGCGCCACAGAGGTTCCTTTAGATGTGGTTCAGGATTTCTGTGGATCGCATTTCGGAAAGGAGATCGAGATACCGGGACTGCTGTTCATTGATACGCCGGGCCACCATGCATTCACATCCATGCGCAGCCGGGGCGGCTCCCTGGCCGATCTGGCAGTGCTGATCGTGGATGTAAACGAGGGCTTCCAGCCCCAGACCATCGAGTCCCTGAGCATTCTCAAGCGCTTCAAGACCCCATTTGTGGTTGCTGCCAACAAGATGGACCGCATTGGCGGATGGCATACCACCACTAATGCTCCTTTCGCCAAGAGCCTGAAGGTGCAGAGCGAGAGGGTCTCAGAGATCCTCGATACCAGGCTCTATGAGCTTGTGGGAGAACTCTACAAATATGGCTTTGACGCAGACCGCTATGATCGCATCACCGATTTCACCCGGACGGTGGGCATCGTGCCCATCAGTGCCATAACCGGAGAAGGGGTTCCTGACCTTCTCATGATCCTGGTTGGCCTGGCGCAGAGATTCCTCAAGGATAATCTGCAGCTCACCGCCACCGGTCCAGGGGTGGGCACCATTCTCGAGGTCAAGGAGGAGAAAGGGCTGGGCACTACATTGGATGTCATACTCTACAATGGAGAGTTTTTTGCCGGGGATACTGTAATCGTCGGCACCTCGCGCGAGCCCCTGGTCACCAAGATCAGGGCCTTGCTCAAGCCCAAACCGTTGGCTGAGATCAGGAGCGAGGAGAGGTTCCTTCCGGTAAAGCACGTATCTGCCGCTTCTGGGGTGAAGGTCTCCGCTCCAAAGCTGGATAACGCCCTGGCCGGATCAACCATCCGGGTGGTCTCCAATCCCGACGAGGTAGAGGCCCTATCCCTGGAATTGAAATCCGAGTTGGACGCAGTCAGGATTGACACCGAAAACGAGGGTTTAATCATCAAGTCGGACACCATCGGCTCGCTGGAGGCCCTGGTAGGGGAGCTAAAGGCAAGGGATATTCACATTCACTATGCAGATGTGGGGCCCATATCCAGAAGGGATGTGATAAGGGCCGCTGCCATCAACGATCCCCTTCTTTCCGCCATCCTGGGATTCAATGTGGATATACTGCCCGATGCCTTGAACGAGATACAGAAGACGAATGTACCTGTCTTCTCCAGCGATATCATCTACACCATCATCGAGAGCTACGAACGCTGGGTGGAAGATCAGAAGAATAAGATGGAGCAAGAGCGCCTTGAAGCGGTCATCCGGCCGGGGGCAGTGCGCATACTTCCAGATTGTGTCTTCCGGCAATCTAAGCCCGCTGTGGTGGGAGTTCAGGTGATCGGCGGGATCGTCAGGACCCAGGTCAATCTAATGAGAGAGGACGGGGCCAATGTAGGAGTGATCAAGGGAATCCAGGCCCACAATGAGAACCAGGGATCGGCAACCGTCGGCCAGGAGGTGGCCATATCCATCGACGGGCCCACTGTGGGCCGGCAGATCCATGAAGGTGATATCCTCTATGTCAATATCCCGGAAAAGCATGCCCGCATTGTGGAGCTGGAGCTGAAGCCGAAGCTGGCCGAGGATGAGAGAGAGGTGCTGGAGAATTTCCTGGAGATCAAACGCAAGAAGGACCCATTCTGGGGAAGGTAGGATATGACCTTGCAGCGAACTGCGTTTGAGCGGGATGACTCCAATGGCCATGCCGCTTAACGAGATCATAATTCCCCTCATCGCCATCGGCCTGGCGGAGATGGGCGACAAAACTCAGCTCTCTGTGATACTCCTCTCCTCCCGCACCCGGGAGTACATCCCGCTCCTGGCCGGAGTCATGCTTGCTTTTCTGATCACAGATGGATTTGCCATTCTCATAGGCTCCTGGATGACAGGCATAATTCCCCTCGATCTGCTAAAACTGATATCTGGCGGGGTGTTCATTCTGTTTGGAGCATTGATTCTCAGAGGAGACCAAAAGGAGGCAGAAGAAGAGAGGGGGCTATCGTCCGGGAACGCTCTTCTATCCGGATTTTCCCTTATCTTTTTATCGGAGTGGGGAGACAAGACCCAGATCGCATCCGCCCTCTTTGCCACGGAGTATAATCCAATCATGGTCTTCATAGGGGTTATGGCAGCGCTATTCATCCTCTCCGTTATGGCAATCTATCTGGGGCAAATCATCTCTCAGAAGGTCGACAGGAAGCTGGTATCCAGGATAGCGGGCACCCTATTCTTGATAATAGGCATCGCTATCATCCTCTCTCTGTTGGCGCCATATGCGTTTGCTATTGGATTATAACGGCCCAATAAAATAGATTATTGCAATAGCAAGGACCCTTGCCCTGCTATCGCTTTGCTGAATTTATGTAGTGGCTATATTATTATCTAAACCTTTTCTACCTTATCGGCCTTGGGGCCTTTCTCGCCCTCAATGACATCGAAGCTCACCTTGTCGCCCTCATCGATTGCGACACCGGGCTTCAAACCAGTCACATGAACGAAATAGTCCTTACCATCGTCACCAGCAATGAATCCAAAGTTCTTGACTCGATTGAAAAACTTAACTGTTCCATCTACCATTTTTTATTCCTCAATAAGATTAGACCCTCTGGAGGAGCTTCAACTACTTAAAGTTGCTGGCAGCTTCCCCTTCAGGAGGCAAATAACAGCCATGTGAAGCCCAATCTATAAGAAAAGGTTTTATAGAAGAGCAAATACTGCTTAACGAGAATCATTTGCTGGAGGATTATTATACATGGCAGGAATGGGTGGAACACCAGTTATCATTTTAAGAGATACCCGCAGAGAATCGGGAAACGAAGCCATTTCGAATAATATAATGGCCGCCCGCGCAGTGGCCAATGCCGTGCGCAGCTCAATGGGCCCCAAAGGCATGGACAAGCTGCTGGTGGATTCCATTGGCGACGTCACCATCACCAACGATGGGGTGACCATCCTCAAGGAAATGGATGTGCAGCACCCTGCTGCCAAGATGCTCATCGAGGCTGCCAAGACCCAGGATAAAGAGGTGGGTGACGGCACCACCACTGTAGCTGTGCTGGCGGGGGAGCTTCTCAGGAAAGCGGAGGTGCTCTTAGACCAGAAGGTCCACCCCACTATGATCGTGCAGGGCTATAGAATGGCAGCTGATGAAGCAGTAAAGATCGCAAAGTCAATCGCCTTCGAGGCCCAGGAGTCAGATCGGGCACTGTTGGAGAGAATCGCCCGGACCGCTATGACCGGCAAGCTGGCAGATTCTCCTGACAGCAAGATGGCCGGATATGCCGTTGATCTGGTCCTCAATGCCACCGAGGACTATGGGGATAAGAGGGTCTTCGACATGGACAGGGTCAACGTGGAGAAGAAGGTGGGCGAGAGCACAGCAGACTCAGAGATCATCGAGGGAGTGGTGATCGACAAGGAGATCGTCCACCAGAATATGCCCCGCAAGGTCACAGATGCCAAGGTGGCCCTGCTCTCCTGCCCCATCGAGTCCAAGGACACTGAGACCAAGACTGAGGTCCAGATCACCTCCTCCGATCAGTTCCAGATGTTCATGGAGCATGAGAAGAAGAGGGTAAAAGAGGCAGCAGATAAGGTGATCGCCAGCGGCGCAAATGTGGTCTTCTGCCAGAAGGGCATCGACGACCTGGCCCAGCATTACCTTGCACAAGCGGGGGTCCTCGCCCTGAGAAGGGTGATCAAGAAGGACCTGGACAAGCTTGCCAAGGCCACGGGAGCTAACATCGTCACCAGCCTGGATGAATTGAAACCCTCGGACCTCGGATCCGCCGCTCTGGTGGAGGAGCGGAGGGTGGGAAGTGGGATAATGACCTTCATCACCGGCACCAAGAAAAGCGCTGCAACCCTACTCCTCCGGGGAGGAACCCAGCAAGTCCTGGATGGCCTGGAGAGGGCCCTTGACGATGCCTTACATGCGGTGGCAGACGTGGTGGAGGACAAGAAGCTGGTGGTTGGCGGTGCAGCCCCGGAGATCGAGATCGCATTGCGCCTGCGCGAATATGCCGCCACCCTGAAGGGAAGGGAGCAGCTTGCCGTCGCCAAGTTCGCTGAGGCGATGGAGATCGTGCCCAAGACTCTGGCCGAGAACGCTGGCTTTGATGCCATCGATAAGGTGGTTGAGCTGAAGAGCAGGCACTCCAGCAACAAGAACATAGGGCTCAATGCCTATACCGGGGAGACGGTGGATATGTATGAGCTGGGCGTGGTCGAGCCCCTGCGGGTTAAGATTCAGGCCATTTTGTCAGCCACTGATGCTGCTTGCTTGATACTGCGCATCGATGATGTCTTAGCCTCCACCAAGGAACCTCCTGCACGCGGTGCAGGCGGCATGCCTCCGGGGATGGGGGGCATGGGTGGAATGGGAGGAATGCCCGGAATGGGGATGGGAGGAATGCCTCCCGGGATGTTCTGATCATCCCGAAACCATTTTTTTTATGGTACAGACATACTCTTTTGGTTTATTTTGGTTTGTTGATGATGCCGTTTTGGCTCAAGCATCCATTTTCACCTAATGAAAATGCAATAGTGCAAATCCGTTATGTATATCGATCACGTTATCTATATATAACTTACAATGAGATTTGCTTCTGAGGTCAAGCAGCAATGGAAGGATATTGGATCTGGCTGGCATTTCTGGCTTTAGCGGTGATATCCCTCAGCATCATCCAGCTGGAAGCTGGTCGCAATAAAAGGCTGCTAGCAGGCTATCGCCAGATGCAAATGGACGTAGAACAGCTGCGGGGCCGGCTCAGGGAAAAGGAGATGAAGCTGGACCAGCTCCAGCGGGAATGCGCACATCTGCTCAAGCTCAAGAGCCGCAACCTGGATCTGGAAGAGGAGCTCAAGAAGACGAAAAGATCGGCAGAATACAATTCGTCGGAAAGGCTGCAATACCTGGAGAGCTACCTTGCCCGCCAGGAGCAAAATCCTTCAGCCATCTTCCTGGGCACCTTTCCACCCCTTCGCCTCCACTCCATTGAGGACAGACTCTGCAGGATGCTGGAGGCGGCCAGGTTCGAGGTGGTGGTTGTATCCCCCTGGATAAAGAGGCAGACCTGGAATCGGATTGCTGCTCCATTGCAGAAGTTCTTCCGCCGGGGAGGGAGGCTGGTGGTGTTCATGAGGGGACGGGAATCGGACTACAGCTCAGGAATGAGCGATGACATCCAGGATGAGGTAAGAAGGCTGGGAGGAGAGCTCCTTTTCGTCCGGCCGCTCCATGCTAAGATCTATATGATCGACAGAAAAGAGGCGATAGTGACCTCTGCCAATCTCTCCCAGGGAGGGATCGATGACAACTACGAGGCAGGGGTATGGTTGAACGATCCCCAGGTCATCCATGATATCTGCTCTTATGTGGATGACCTGTACAGGTGCCGGCAGAGTTGAAAAAGGAAAGGAGCATTTAGGCGCGTTGGAGGATTGAGATAATTTGTCCAGGATTCGGGTCTTGTGAGGTTTATCATCCGGACGAGGATACATTTCTCCTCTTGCAGGCGGCCATAAAAGAGGCCCGCCCAGAGGATCATGTGCTCGAGGTAGGCTGCGGTTCGGGTCTCGTATCCCTGGAATTGGCCAGACAGGTGGAGAGCCTTGTCGCCCTGGACATAAATCCTCATGCAGTCAGGGCGACCAGGGAGAGAGGGGTGGAGGTGATAAGATCCGACCTCTTCGAAGGAATAAGAGGGAAATTCGATCTGATCATCTTCAATCCCCCTTACCTTCCCACAAAACAGGCAGAGAGAAGCGATCAATGGATCAACTATGCCCTGGACGGAGGGGAGAGCGGCAGGGAGACCATAGGCCGGTTCTTGCTCGATCTGGCGGAGCATCTCCGGCCGGGGGGAAGAGCACTGCTGCTCATATCCAGCCTGAGCGGACCGGAGGAGGTGGAGATGATGGCAGGGGACGCCGGGCTTATCACAGAGCGGGTGGCCAGCAAGGGATGCTTTTTTGAAAAGCTCATGGTGCTGAGGATCACAGTCCGCAATTGAGTTCTCCGGCGGGATAGTAGATATCATTTTATAAATATAGACTTATCAGCATCAGAACTGCCCGCAAGTCCATCGCCTTTACTATCCAGGAGAGCGATCAGCCTCTCCAGCACTAGAGAGACGCCTTCTCCGGTCTCGGTGGACATCTCTGCCAGATCACTGTATCTCTTGATATCAACCTTATTGGCGACGATCAGCATGGGCAGCCTGATCCAATTGGATAGATCCTCGGCCAGACGAAGCTGTGAATCCAGAGGATAGCCGCAGTGCTCGCTTGGGTCCAGAATGTATAGCACTACCCCCTGCAGATGGCTGAGGGCAGCCACGGTCTGCCTCTCGATCTCATTTCGCTCCGACATTGGCCGGTCGAGCAATCCGGGAGTGTCCACCACCTGATACCTCTTATCGTCCCGAACGAAGTGGCCCACAATTATCCCCCGAGTGGTAAAAGGATAGCTTGCCACTTCTGGTTTTGCCCCAGTGATGCGGATGATGAAGCTTGATTTCCCCACATTGGGATAACCGGCGATGAGAATGGTTGGAGCTTCCGGGTCTATGGTCGGCATCTTGCGAAGCAGATTCCGGGCAGAATTCAGGAACAGCATATCCTTTTCAATCGATCTCATCACCGATGAGAAGCGCCCAAAGGCCGACTTTCGGAGGGGAGTGCTGTCCGTCCCCCTGGCCCGCCGGATCTTTCCCACATATTCTCTGGTTATCAGTCTTGTCTGCCTGGAGGCCCAGCGCAGGCGAGATAAGCTGATACGGATCTTATCTACGCCAACCGTTATCTCCACCATCTCTCTGTAAAAAGGAGGCAGGTTCTCAAAGGAGGGAAACTTCCGGATCAAATTGGCAAGGTTATCTGAGAGGATATTGCCTGCATTCAGGACCATGGACTCATTGTCGGCAGCACGGGTGGCGCGCCGGAATGATTTATCTAAAAGCTCCTGCGATGTGGGGATAGTTGGAAGACGCTCAAACATCAGTGAGGACTAGCCGGCATTAACAGATAAAGCTTCGGTCCGGCCTTCCGTCTCCTTTGGGGCATGCGCGGCGCGGATTGCAGGATTCATTTAATAAATGGTTTTCGGAAGGCTTAAATAGTACTTCTTTATCTATATAGATGAGGTGACCTTTTGAAGAGACTAGGCACCGCGCTTCATGTCGTGCAGAATAAACTGATAGTCCAGAGTGAAGAGATCGTTGGAAGCGAGACCGCTATCCCCAGGGGTAACTCCTGGGTGGTGGATCAGAAAAGGACCAGGGTCGGAAAGGTTTTCGATATATTCGGTCCCATCGATCGTCCATATATAATCGTTCGGCCGAATAGAGGAACAGATGCCGCTGCCCACATCGGAAAGAAGCTCTATATCGATGAGGCGCCGGGGAGAGATAGCAAGTGGAAGAAATTGAAAAGCTGAGAGAGATAGAGAGGGCAGAGCCGGAGAAGCTCAAGGAGCGTACCCGGCTCAGACGCGAGAAAGAGAAGGTAGACGAGTTTGAGAAGTTTACAGTCGAGTGCCCAGAGTGCAAGAGCCACACCCTGGTGCGCGACTATGAACGAGCAGAACTGGTTTGCTCCGACTGCGGCCTGGTGATCGATGAGAACTTCATAGATCAGGGGCCGGAATGGAGAGCCTTCGACCACGATCAACGCATGAAGAGGTCGAGGGTTGGGGCGCCCATGACGTACACCATCCACGACAAGGGACTCTCCACCATGATCGACTGGAGGAACAGGGACTCATATGGCAAGACCATATCCTCCAAGAATAGGGCTCAGCTCTACCGCTTGAGAAAATGGCAGAGGCGCATCCGGGTCAGCAATGCCACAGAGCGAAACCTAGCCTTTGCCCTGTCTGAGCTGGACCGAATGGCATCAGCTCTAGGTCTATCCAGAAATGTGCGGGAGACGGCGGCGGTTGTCTACCGCAAGGCTGTAGACAAGAACCTCATCCGGGGGCGGAGCATTGAAGGCGTGGCAGCAGCAGCGCTCTATGCCGCCTGCCGCCAGTGCAATGTGCCTCGTACCCTGGATGAGATCGCAGAGGTATCCAGGGTATCGAGAAAAGAGATCGGCAGGACATACCGGTTTGTGTCCCGGGAGCTGGCCTTGAAGCTCATGCCCACCAGCCCCATCGACTACATCCCCCGCTTCTGCTCCGGCCTGAATCTGAAGGGCGAGGTGCAGGCGAAGGGAATTGAGATCCTCCGCCAGGCCGCGGAAAAGGAGCTCACCAGCGGGCGCGGGCCCACTGGCGTGGCCGCAGCCGCTATATATATCGCCTCCATCCTCTGCGGGGACCGGCGCACACAGCGCGAGGTGGCAGATGTGGCAGGAGTGACAGAGGTCACCATCAGGAACCGCTACAAAGAGCTGGCAGAAGAGCTGGACATAGAGATAATCCTTTGAAGGGATATCTCTAGCATCTTTTTTTCAGGCAATTGCCCTAGAATCAGATTCCTGTTTTAGCCTTTATCTGCGAGATGTCCTCTTCTATCTTTGCCAGCCTCTCGGTTAGATCATCTCTATAATCTGAACGGATATCATCAATACTAACTGCGATTTCCTCTTTGGCGGAGTCTATTTTTTCTGCCAGCAGATCTGCGGATGATTTGACCTGATCTCTTACCCCAACGATCTCCGCTTTCAGGTCGTCTCTTGTGACCCTTATCTCGTCCTTTAGTTCTACGCGGGTGGCTTTGACCTCGTCACGCGTGGCTTTCACCTCATCGCGAGTGGCCCTTATCTCTTCCTTGAGCTCCTCGCGAGTGGCTCGTATCTCATCTTTCAGTTCCACTCTGGTGGCTTTTATCTCCTTCAGCACATCCTTGTTTACAGAGATCAGCTCCTTGAGCAATTCCGCTGCTTGATCGATCCTCTGATCGGTCTCTCCACTGCCCGAGACCACCTTAAAAAATCCCTGGAACTCATTTGCTGCAGCTGAATACTCCTTCTGGATATCTGCCACCTGAATCAGAGTATTCTTGATGTCTATGGCGGCAAGTAGGCTCCCCAGGTCGTAGTCTTGCCCTTCTGCCACCACCTTGACCCGGCCGTCATCGAGGTTCTGGACGTAGCCGGTCAGTCCAAAGTCCCTGGCAATGGAAACCACCCTGGCCCGGTAGCCAGTCTTCTGAACCTTGCCGGAGATATAAGCGGTCAGCCTGCGCATTATAGTTAATTTTCTCACTCTCTTTATTTAAGCCTATGACCTGCCGTATTTTAGAGTAAGAAGGAGGGAGGCAAAAGTCAGTGATGTAGGAGGAAAAGATGCTTCGACCTTTGCCAATTACTATATACGGCAATTGCCGATATAAAAAACTTTCGCTTGATGGCAGCGGACGATTCCAGGGCAAAGAGATGCTCGGCTGGTGAAAAGATGTTGGAAGAAGATCCTCTGGGCGACATTGCAGTTCTCACAACTATTTGCCAGCAGCCTCCTGCAGCAGCAATTGTGCATCCCCATGCATGCCTGTGAGTTTTTTGGTGATGATGTGCTGCGGGCCATACTCCTGCTCCGCCAGCCCTTTAATCCGCCAGATATCGGAGAGGAGCCTGCCGATCTCCTTTTGAACGTACCTGCGGTTCTGCTCGCTCATGGTCAAAACATCTCGGTCTTCTCAAAGCCCCTCTTTCATTTTACCCTTTTCGCCGTCCTTCCCAAAGCCTGGGACAACTGACAGATCTAATTTGGCATAGTGGCAGCCGGGTGGGGCCTCTCCGAGCGCATGGCTAGAAACCTTCCTGGCGGCGGCACAGGAGAAAGGAATGCCGCTGTTGACACTGGACAGAAGACTGTACGAGAAAGTAAGAGGGAAAAGAGATGTCCGTTTGGTCTGACAAGAAAATTTAGCGATCAGAACCATACCTATTAAGCACTGGCCGCACATCATGCTCTATGGATGACCGCCGGACGGTCTGCCTCTGGGAGGTGGATTTTCTTCGAGGACTGGCCATTGTAATGATGGTCATCTTCCACCTGGCGTATGACCTGGACTTCTTCAGGATCCATGAGATTGATCTGTCCGGAGGATTCTGGTTTTATCTGGCCCGCTTCACTGCCTCCCTCTTTCTCCTGCTGGTTGGCATCTCCCTCACCCTGAGCTATTCCCGGGCGAAATTGGCCGGCCAGCGGAATCAATACCCTTTCAGGCTCTTGAAAAGAAGCCTCTGGATAATGAGCCTGGCCCTGGGAATTACCCTTGTAACCTATATCGTCATTGGAAGGGGATTTATTGTCTTTGGAATACTCCACCTCATCTCCATTTCCATACTCTTAGCCTATCCCCTCCTCCGCCTGGGCAGAATGAACCTCCTTTTAGGGCTGGCAGCGATCTTGCTGGGCCTGTACATCCAGGAGCTTGAGGTCGACTTTTTCTGGCTCATCTGGCTGGGCCTGGCTCCCCGAAGCTTCACCTCCCTGGACTATGTGCCTCTATTGCCCTGGTTTGGGGTGGTGCTGATGGGTATGGCCGGGGGAGCATTGCTCTACAAAGATCTCGGCCGCCGCTTTCCCCTGCCCGATATCAGTGCCTGGCCTCCGGTCAGAGGGCTCATATTCTTGGGCCGCAACTCTCTGGCCATCTATATCCTCCATCAGCCTCTGCTGCTTGGCCTGATCTACCTGGCAGAAGGCCCGTCTCTCTTCTCTTTTGCCTGGAAATGAAATGAGGAGAAATTATGATGAAATGAGGATGAAATAGGAATGAACCAAGGGAAAAGAGAGCCTTGTATACGACCGAAGATGATGGCCAGCATTCTGGAAAGCGTGAAGGCTCCCTTCGGCCCTTCGGGCGGATAGGGCCCTTAATGTTATCTATCAGCAGAGCTATCCATATCAGCATGCCATTTGAAGAATGCAGCATTAGCCATAAGGGCGTGCTCGTAGTGGGCGGTATAATCGTAGACCTGATTGCCAGATCTGAGAAGTTCAAGGTGGTAAATGACAACCTCTGTTTTCCCTTCGACTCCAAGATCACCCTCGATCAGCTCAGCCAGGATACCGGAGGCTCAGCACACAACCTGGCAACCAACCTGGCAGAATTGGGCACAACCACTTACATCCTCGGTTCAGTGGGCAAAGAGGACCACGGCGAGGAATACCTGAGAAACCTGAGGATTCACGGCGCAATCACCAAATATGTCACCTTAAAGGAGGGCCTGACCGGGATGTCTTTGGTCTTTCTCTATAACGGCGAGAAGACCGTTCTGACCAGCAGAGGGGCCAATGCCCTGCTGGGTGAAGAGGACCTCAATCCTGAGGTCTTTGATAAGATCGATACCATGGTCCTTACCAGCCTGATAAGCCAGGAGAATATGGCGCTGATGAAAAAGGCCATAGAAGAGGCGAAAAAAAGAGGTATCTACATCATCACGAATCCCAGCATGAGCATGGTCAACCACCGACCAGAGGAGCTGAAGCATGCCATGCATAACAGCCAGGTGATAATCATGAACGGCAAGGAGTCGATGCTGATAACCGGGGAGAAGGATGTCGATTCCGCTATCAAGAAGCTGAAGGATTATGGAGCAGAGACGGTGATCGTCACCCTGGATGTCAGAGGCGCGCTGGTTTTGGATAATGAACGGACCTTCCGGGTGCCCTCCTACAAGGTCAAAGTGGTGGACACGACCGGCGGGGGAGATAGCTTCACCGCTGGATTCATCCATGCCAAATACCATGGATACTCGAATGAAGAAGCTGTAAAGTTCGCCTCCGCTGTGGCCGCCCTGAACATCGTCACCCCGGGAGCGAGCACCGACCTGCCCAGCGAAAACGATGTGGTCGAGTTCATGAAGACGGCGGAGTTTCTGGAGGCTTGATTTGGGGGGCGAAGGGAGGGATCGCACCCGCATGGAAATCTCATCAGGCCATAAGGGCTAAGTCCCCTTTGCGGAATATGCTCTCTCCCCCCAGGTGCACCATCTCCGGCAATCCCCCAAACCGGGCCCTGACGATCAGCTCTCCGATCTTTTCTTTCATCACCCTGGCGATGCCGATGATGGATGTCGTGGGCCGGGCGTTCACATCCACCGCCTAGGGTCGTTCCCCCAGCACGAAGTCGATCAAACGCCATTTGGCGAAGACCAAAACGCGTGGCCGAATGTTGCATCACGATCCGATACAGGGAGGGGCCATTTTTTCCTCATATTCGTGGCTTAGCAGATTTAGCGGGATGCCGTCTCAGCCAGCGACACCTGATAGGCCTTCCAGCCGGGGCACCAACCGGTATGCCAGCGCCAGATTCTGGCTACCACGGAGTCTGGGTGCTTGTCAGAGTATCTTCGCAGGGGGCAGGAGTCGCAGGCGTGCTTTTTTTCGGACATGGTTTCCAATCTCTTATGCTCGCTATTATGCTTATCTCTCAATGGGATTACTCTTAATCAACCGAGCTCTCCCTTCAGGAACGTGTACTCCCCTGTCACATGCACCCGCTCCGGCATCCCGCCAAACTTTGCCTGCAGTATCAGCTCCCCGATCTCCTCTTTCATCACCCGGGCGATGCCGATGATGGATGTCGTTGGCCGGGCGTTCACATCCACTGCCCACGGTCGTTCGCCCAAAACATAATCTATGCCCGCGTAACCGCGCAAAGCCAGGACATCTGCCGCCTTCTCCGCCGCCTCCCAGATCTCCGCCGCCCGGGGAGTGCGGTAGGGCACCTGGCTTCCCTGATATCTCATCTTCCCATCGGCAAAGTCGATCAGCTGGCGGTTGAGGGTTAAGGGCAGAAAACCCTCTTTCCCCACGATGAAGCTGGCGGAGAGGTGCAGCCCCTCATGGTAGCGGGTGACGATCTCCTCCGGGCCCGCCCGGACAAAGGAGCTGATCCTCACCCCTTCCGAGCCCGAGCCGGTGCGCGGCTTGACCACATACTGCAGGCAGCCCTTATCCACCGGATCGGGCCGGTCCACGATTTCTGCCACTGGAACGCCGGAGCGCGCGAGCGCCCGGGTACTGAGCAGCTTGTCCGCAGCCAGACTGGCGGCAGCGGGGCTAGAGCCAAGATTGGCCGTCCGGCCTTCAATTATCTCCAAAAAATGAGGCTGCAGGCCATCAGGAGCGATCAGCAGGCATGCTTCTGCCTCGATCGACTGCAGGAGAGACCCGAAATCCCTCCCGCCTCCCAGCATTATGGGCTTGCCCTCTTT
>NZ_DAKC01000101.1:0-2207 GCF_002496465.1 Methanosaeta sp. UBA356
ACCACGGCATCGATCAGCTCATCGGTCCTTTTGATCTTCTCCCTCAGGGGCCCGAGCTTGTTCATGGACTCATCGAACTCCGCCCGCAGCAACTCCCCAGGCTCCCGGCGGGAGGGATCGACTGCCAGCTTCTTTTTGTTTTTCTTGAGGACCGCCAGCAGGCTCTCATAATCGCTCTCATAGTAGCTCAGGATCCTCGTCTTGGGCTTGAGGTCCTCAATCTTCGCCCCCAGGTAGCCCTCCAGCCAGTCCAGGAAGCCCCTGATCTCCTTTTGCTTAACTTTGTTCATCTCCAGCATCCTCTCCGCCAGGAAGGCGAGAAGATCGTGGACCACGTCCGACTTCTCCTCCTCGGTGATGAAATTGCCCGCTTCGTCCTTGGGCAGCAGGGCCTCCACGCCGGCCAGGATCTCATCATCCTTTCCTTCGTCATAGAGCTGCTGCAGCTCCGCCACCAGGCGGGCGCGCTCTGGGGCGGGAGTGGTGAAGGAGATGCGACGGATGGGTGTCTGTTCAACAAAAGCAGCAGAAAAATTGAAGCTATCGCCCTGCAAGTCAGTGCATACGCTGTGAATAAAGATGCGAAGCAGAGATGAATTTAGCAGCCCAAGAAGATAAAAATCCGCATTTGGAATAAAATATGTTTTATTATTAGCATAAAAATGAGCTGAGTCAAGTGTAAATCGTGCGCTTTGGGCGATCTCCGGCCAGAATATCTTTGTTTTTTCAAATTCATCATAATAGTCGCATGCTCGCAGTTCCCACCAGAATTCGCCTTTATCTGATCTTTTTTCCGCTGATTCGGAGAACGAAGATAGATAGTTGGCAATTGCTGGATAATCGTTTTTAATTTTATTCCAAACATCTACATCTATCTCAAAATTGTGTCGAGTCCATCCATTTGGAATGAAAATTAAATATTGGCTGCTTTCCGGTAGTTCATATCTCTTGACATCCTTTCCCGTCAAGAAGGGCCTAATCAATTTTGAGCTTTTGGGATCTTCGGTCACCAATTTGTATCGAGTATTTTTATCAATTACAAATGCTTCGTTTAAACCTGTTTTGATTCCATAGTAGCTCTTTCCGCCAATATACTCACTTAATGGATTGCCATATTTTTTAACCTTATCAAGCAATGCCTGTATCTTCTCGTCAGCTAGTGACCAGCTACCATCATCCAACGATATGCGATTGACAGCATAGCGATGTTTAAAAACATAATTGCTCAGACTATCATAATTGAGTGTCTTGACTTGAACAACATCAAAGTTTGATTTTGGCGAAGACGAATTCGAGATTCGTATTATGCATGGATATGTTGTGGCAGTTTCAAATACCGGCAGGTCACCAAAATCAATTATCTCCTCCAAGTTTTGCCCTTTCATCCATGCTCGCAACGGCTTTCCATAATTTGCCCTCAGCCATTTATTTGCCACGATGTAGGAAAAGATTCCACCATCTTTTAACAATAGAACACCGCGTTCAATAAAATAAACATAAAGGTCTGCAATGCTTTGATAGGATCTATACTGGTTTTCCAGGTAGAGCTTATCCATACCCAGAAACTCTTGCCTCACATATGGCGGATTCCCTATCACCACATCGAATCCTTGCTTCTCCTCAGCAAAGGCCTCCGGAAACTCCAGCTCCCAGTGGAAGAACCTCTTCTCCCCCGCAATCTCCTGCGCCCGGCCAAACCACTCTTTCTCCCGCAACCCGGCCCAGTCCGGGAATTTCTCCGGGCTGAGGTGGCCCTGCAGCTCATAGTAATCGTCCTCTTTGACCTTGTTTCCAAAGAATGTGGACAGCCAGACATTGGCCAGCTCCGCCAGCCTCCGGGATAGCTCCGACTCCTTGATCTGCCTGAACTGCTCCTCCTTCCACTTCACCATCTGCAGGCTGTCATCCGGCAGGGCGGACATCAGGCTGTATTTTCGGAGCAGACTATCAGTGTGGCTCTTCAGCCCAAAGCTCCACAGCGGCGGCTCCTGGGCCTTCGTGCCCGGCAGGACGGAGAGCTTTTCCAGGTCTGCGCCGATGAGGGAGTTTCCGCATCGCAAATGGTGGTCCAAGAAGCTGAGCGGCTTGTTTGAGGCCACCGTCTTGAGCCACAATGAGAGCTTGGCCAGCTCCACCGCCATGGGGTTGAGGTCCACCCCGTAGATGCAGTTTCTCACCACCTCTCTTCTCGCCCAGTGGATGTCGTT
>NZ_DAKC01000101.1:2443-3462 GCF_002496465.1 Methanosaeta sp. UBA356
ATGATCTCCCGGGCGATGTAGTCCGTGGCCTCCACCAGGAAATGGCCTGAGCCCATGGCCGGATCGAGCACCTTTATGGAAAGCAGCTTTCGCAACAAATCGGTCCTGAGATCTGCATCCATCGAGGCCTCCTCCATCATGGGCTTGATGAGAGGTTCCAGGGTGTTCTTCACAATGTACTTTACAATATACTGAGGGGTGTAAAAGGAGCCTGTGGCCTTCCTCTCTCCTTTGTCCGTCACCAGATACAGGCCGCCCGCCTCCACGCTGTCTGAGACTTTCTTGCCTCCTGCCTCTCTTTTCGGCAGCCAGACCTCCTTTCCCTTCTTGCTCTTCTCCTTGACCGCCACCATCGATTCTGTGGCGATGTTCAGCCTGTACTCCAAAATGCCCTCATAGATCGATCCCAAATGGCGGATATCTAAAGAGGAATAGTCGACGAAGACCGGGCCACTCTCTCCCTGGGACCGGGCCAGCAGATCGATGGCCTCCGCCAGATAGGAGTTTCCGATCCTCTTCTCTCTTAGGAATGGATTTTTGGTCGGATCGAACAGGCCTCCATTGTAGGCCGGAATGTAAAACTCCTCTTTGGAGTAGCCGAAGGCCTCGCTCCCTTCATTGATCAGCCGGAAGAGATCCCTCAGGCTCTCCCAGTAGGTGGACTGGATGGCGAGGATTTTTTCACCTCGATCCTTCTTGCCTGCTATCTCCTCCTTCAGCCGACGCAGGCTCATCTCTCTGTAGTGGCGGTTGTCTACTTTGAGGAGCCTTCTGCTCTCCGCATAGAAGATGAATAAAAGGCGGTAGAGCAGACGGAGTGAGTTCTCCTGAACCTCTCTGAGCATCTGCTCCTGATCTTGCGGAACTGTCAGTGGCCATAGCGAGTTTGCCGGCTCATAGATGAAGCCCTCCGCCAGGACCTTCATCGCCCGGTAGACATTCTCCTGCAGGTCCTCGCCCACCTTCTGGGCATATGCTAAGCTTTCCTCCCGAATTTTATCCAGGAAGGAGGGTCCGAG
>NZ_DAKC01000101.1:3717-15001 GCF_002496465.1 Methanosaeta sp. UBA356
GGGCGATCAGATCGGGAAGGTTCACCTCATAATATGAGTCCATGCTCACGCTTGAGTCCTCATGGTAGAGCCTCCACAGCCTGCCATTGGTGAGGATCGCCCATTTGGGCGGGGTTGCCCTCAGGTAGTTGTCGATCTGAAAGCTGGGGTTGGTCATCTCCCGCAGCACCCTTCCCTGACGGCTCTTATCTAGAACCACATTCCAGGCCTTGGCATCTCCAACGGCCACCGACCTCTTATAAAAGTCATCCGAGCCCTTTTGGGAATAGGCCTCATTCAGCGCCTCAGCATCGGGAAAGAAGGCATAATCGGGCTTCAGGGGATCATGATGCAGGCTCTCCTGGACGCCATAATGGTGGCCCAGGGCATCTAAGACCGGGCGAATCCAGTTGTGCTCCAGATCCGCCTCAACATACCGAGGAAAGTTCTTCTCCTTCTCAAAGAATTTGTCCTTTATCCTGGTGTAGGCCTCCAAAAGACCGGATTCATCATCCCACTCCGAGGACTTCTGGACCATGTTCTCCAGGTAATGGTTGGAGAAAAGGTTGCTGTTGTTGAACACGTGCTCCTTAATGGTGACCTCTGCCGCTTCATCCAATCCGCTTCCCTCGATCTGCATTAACCATCGCTTGTAAGAAAAGCTTTTGGATGAATGATCTCAAACCAGCTTTGCCTTCCCAGTCGATTTGTCCCTTTCGTATAGACTGCTATCCAGAGTCACCAGCGGCACACTTTTTATCCAGGCACAAGAGATAATCCATTATGATCGTCTGGTGGGGTTGGCTGCCGGAGCCGGTCCCTCCCCTACAATTTTTCCGCAAATGATCGCAGTCTATTAATAGGAATAATTATATTAGCACTTTCGCGAGAAAACCGAGGCGCAGCGGATAAATGCCCAGCACAAAATATACCAGAATAGAGATCACCCCCGAGGCTTACAGGGCCCTTGAAGCCGAAGCTATTCTGCAGGAGAAGACACTGAAGAAGCTAGCCTCCGAGCTGATTTTGCGGGGCATTTCCAAAGAGGCCCTCGATTTTATCAAGAAGGCAGGAGAATCCAAAAAAAATCGCCGGGCACTGGACAGCAGCGCCATGGAGAGGGCTATCGAGGAGATCGGGGCCACCGGAATGAGCTTCGATCAGTCTATTCTGGAGAACATGCACGATATCATCCAGGATGAGGGCTATTCCGAGGGAATGCTTTATGCCGTTCAGAACACCGCCTCTATGCAGAGAGATGAGCTTCACCGGGTGCTGAACATTTGCGAGCGCCACGGCCTGACCAACATTCTGGCAGCGGATATCATCCTGAACCTGAACAAGATCGAGTCCGGCACGAGATGAGAATTTGATCAAAATCGGCTCAGGGATTATGGATCTTTGCCCGCACTCTGCCCATCAACCTGTTCCTTTTTGGCCAGGCCAAGGCCGATGAACATCAATGGCGCCCCCAGTGTGACCCAGAGCCCTGCCAGCATGCTCCTAATGTAGTCGAGGGCCCAGTCGGCTGCCTCTATCTGCATCGCCTCTTTCAATCCATACCAGATCAGGACCACTCCTATCATTCCCAGAAGATAGCGGACCAGACGCCTGGATAGTGGACCGTCTGCCAAGAAGCCTCCTCTCCTCTTTAAAATAGCATAGCCAGAAGAGATACCAAGCATCATCCCTGCAGCACAGAATGCATCAACCGGGCGGAATGGATCGATGGGCTCTCCAGTTGCAGCCAGAGCATTGGCCTCCCAGGCAGAGGGCATCTGCCAGGCACCCGTGCCGGCCAGGCCCAGGAGATAAAGGGCGATGATGGCGAAAGAGGCTAGGGCGGCGAGCAGGATCTGGCCTTTCAGATTCATTCTTCCGATCTTCTCCTCCATAACTGGCATTGCCTTGATGGATGAGCCCAGAAGCACTGCACCCACGCCCCAGCCTACAAGCACATCTCCCAGGAAGTGGACCCCCAGATAGGCTCGAGAGAGACCGATTAATAAGCAGGTGCCAGCGGCCAGGAGATAGGCCCAACGCTTGTGGATGAGTTGTGCGGTCAGGCCCCAGATGGAGACGGCATTCTGGGCGTGCCCGGAGGGCATGCCAAAGGAGGGTTCAGTGCTCCAGGCCTGGACATTGGGATCGACCCAGTAAGGCCTGGGGCCGTGCAGAGCGATCTTCAGGGCAGAATTCAGCCCATGGCTCGTGACCAGCATCAGTCCCACCCTGAAGCCCCATTTTGCATCCCAGCACCAGAACAGGAAGGGCATAAAGAGGAGCATGAACTCCAGCGATCCCAATGAGGTGGCCAATCTCATTATCGGGATGGCCCAGTCCTGGCCCTGCAGGAATAGGATTATGGAGAGGTCCGTATCCATCATATTCCAAAAATATCTCTGTCCTATTGCGCCATCTCGTCCGTCTGCATCATGCCGAAGATGTTCTTCTCGCTATCCAGGCAGTAGGCCAGCCAGCCGACACCCATAATTGGCATCTTGGGGACTGCAACCCTTCCCCCTGCCCGAATAACCCGGTCGATATGCTCGTCAAGGTCAGGAACTTCTATTGTGCAGATGAATGAGTTGACCGATTGTCCCTCTGCCGGAGGAGGACCGCGGCGGAAGACGAGACCGCCGTTGATGCCAGGCTCAGCCTCACTGCCGGTCGTAACCTGCCAGTAACGATTCTCATCCTTGATCTTCACTTTTGGGATCTGCCATTCATCGATCTGCCAGCCGAAGACCTCCCGGTAGAAGCTCGCTGCTCTCTCGGGATTCTCTGCCTGTATCTCAAAATGGACTACTCGGTTCATGCGAAATGCATTATTTATGCATTATATTTAGATTAATTGGCTTGCTCCTCTTCCTGAGAGTGATCGTTCTCCGGCACTGGACAAGATGATGCCTCGACCGGCTGCTTCATGATTATGACATTCTGATATGGATACGGGATCTCAATTCCCTCTGCATCAAACCTTTTTTTTACTGCTTCCCTTATGTCGCACCCGGCATCGTATGCCATCCCCCGGCTGGGGGCGTAGAAGGTCAGGCGCAGGTTCATGGCAAAGTCTCCCAGCTCGATGAGGCGGACATTGATGCCCTTCTCCTTCAGAACATGGGGGTGGCTCTCGGCCACCTCTGTGATGATGCTTCGTGCCTTATCGATATCCGATGAGTAGCCTATTCTAAAATTAACCGGCCAAACGGTCTCCGGATTGCCGATGCTCCAGTTCACAATGAAGTCTGAGCCCATCAGCTTGTTCGGCACTATTATTCTCCTCTGGTCCCAGGTGCAGATTATCGTATGGCGCAGAGTTATATCCTCTACATAGCCATACTCGCCTTTGAAGTCGACGTAGTCGCCAATGCGCATGGGTTTGAAGATGGCCAGAAAGATCCCGGATATTATATTGGAGAGGGAGTCTTGGGCGGCAAAGCCAATGGCTAAGGTGGCCACACCAGCGCCGGCCAGCATGGCGATGGCAATTCTGTTCAGTGAGGGGATGAGGAGTATGGTCATCAAGATGCCGACGGTATATATCGCGGCAACGATCAGCCTGCGGGTCATGGCATGGGAGGTCTCGTCAAACTCCTTGCCAAGCCGGCTGGATTCCACAATTTTTGGGATCTGCTTCTCCAGCAGACCATTGACCAGCCGGGCGATTAAAATAGTTAAGATGATAATTATAGATATGGATATGATGGTCGAGATAATGTACCATACGTTCTCTGCCAGAGCGCTTCCAATATAACGTATATATATGTATTTAATTATTGATATAATATCCTCTGCAGGACCTCGTCCGGTTAATTGGGAGGAGAACTCTGGAATATCTGCAAAGGGCAAGGTCATAAACCAGATTTCGACATCTGCAATACATAAAGGTTTGTGTTATTCCATGCACCTACCCGGGCCGCTGACCAAAACCTAAAAAATGGATGGAAATCCTTTCCGGCTGTACACAGCTAATCGCATACAGCCGCTTCTGCCAGCGAGCGCAGCGGCACTACATAGGGCCGACCCATAGCGTTCATGACCATGGCCTCTATGCCGTAGACCTGGCTGATATTAACCTCATTAAGAAGGGCCTTCGGCTCTCCTGCTGCATAGACCTTGCCTTCTTTTAGCATCACCAGCTTATCTGAGAAGCGGGAGGCTAAGTTGAGGTCATGGATGGCCATCACTGCGGAGATCTTCTTCTCCTTGACCAGGCTGCTCACCGTCTCCATCACCTCTAGCTGATGGAGCATATCCAGGTTGGATGTGGGCTCGTCCAGGAGCAGGACTGCCGGT
Source organism: Methanosaeta sp. UBA356 (assembly GCF_002496465.1). NCBI lineage: Archaea > Methanobacteriati > Methanobacteriota > Methanomicrobia > Methanotrichales > Methanotrichaceae > Methanothrix > Methanosaeta sp. UBA356. The sequence continues at coordinate 7,996 of NZ_DAKC01000101.1, forward strand.
TCCTGGGCCAGAGCACGGGCGATGAGCACCTTCTGTTTCTGGCCGCCGGAGAGCTGGGAGAAGTCACGCATGGCCAGGTCTTCCAGATGCAGCCTCTCCAAGACCTCAGCCACCTTATCCAGGTCTGAGTCCTGTACCCTCCAGCCGATATGAGGCCTTCTGCCCATGAGGACGGTATCAAAGACGGTTGTGGCCAGGGGGGTGGAGCTGGACTGGGGCACATAGCCGATCTGCCTGGCTACCTCCTGCCGGCTCATTCTTTCTATCTCCTGGCCGTTCATGAGGATGCTGCCCTTGGGCTTAAGGATGCGGTCCATGCACTTTATAAGGGTGGTCTTTCCCGAGCCGTTTGGCCCCACCAGGCTCAAGATCTCTGAGCTCTTCACAATGATGTTTACTCCATCGAGTATCTTATGGCTGTTGTAGCCGAATACGAGGTTCTTGATCGTGATTTCCACCAAGGGGCTGCCTCCTTTGAATATCGGATATCTAAGACGATGCGGCGCACATCTCAGATGAAGCGCATCTAGATATTCTTCTGTGATCGATTTTGTTAATATCTATTTCCTAATTCATGCTATCTATTATGGATAAATAGCTGTTGGTGTATGGATGGAATTTCGCAAAAACATCTCATTGTAAATGGATTTCATGATAGATGATTATGGTATCATATATCATTTGTGCGCTGATCTCCGAAAATCAAGATCATGAGCTGCTAGCGTGGCAAAATTGCAGTATCAGAAAATGATATTAATTATGGAAAAAATGACATTTATTGATAACTTCTCCTTGGTGGAAAATCAGGATGCCCACTTCTCAAGTTTTTTAAAAAATTAAGTTATAAATAATTAGACATCTGTCAATGATAGGGTGTGACTATTCCATAGACAGTGGTGCCTGGTGGCACATTTATGATCTTCTGCACTCCTTTCTCGAAGTAAATATCCTTCGGGTAGTTGTGCTCTCCATCGAAGATCCTGATGTTGTGGATCATTCCGCCCACCACCTTGAACTTGAAGACACCATCCAGAAGATCGCCACCTGTTCCCTCTTTGCCAATGAGAACTCCGTCCACATAGACATCATAGCCCTTCAAGGTGGTCTGGATGGTCACCGGCGTGTCTCCCGCGACAATTGCAGGCACGGCAGGCTTTGCAGCCACAGCAGCCGGGTATTGAGTGGTGCTGCTGGCAGAGGTGGTCTGCTGGGCCGTTCCGCTGTATGTCTGCATGACGCTGGTTGTGGCTCCGGGGAGCATCTGCACCGCCTGCGTAGGCTGTACGGTTTGCATGGCCTGCACTCCAGAGGCTGCAGGGTTGTTGGTGGATGGTGGCATATCAGCTGCCACTGCCGTCTGCTGGGCTGGAGGGGCCTGGCTGATCACATCGATGATGATGGCGTTGCTGGGCTGATTATTGAGCACAAAGAGGAGAATGTGCCTGCCCACCTCATCAGCCTTGAAGTTCAGGCTGTTGTGTCCGGGGTAGAGGTCCAGACGCTTGCTGGTGATGTTGAGGGAGTTGCTCTGAAGGATCCAATAGTAGTCCGCCTGGCCGCCCACGGGGGCAAAGGCGATGAACTGAATGCCGGATCCTGCCGGGACGATGGCGTACTGGGACCAGTCAGCTCCTTTCTGAATCCAGAGCTCATTTCCTCTGCTGGCGGCCACTGTAGATTGGTACTGGGTATATGCGATCCCCTTACCGCTGCCGAAATATATCCGGGAAGGAACATTTTGAGTCACATCGATCTTTACCGGAGCGAAGGTCTTGACCACTGGGACAGAGCTCTCCATATAGAACTCGGAAAAGAAGGTGGTGGCGGTGCTGACATCCTGAAACTCCGGGCCAAACCAGAAACCTTCCCCACCTTCGGTGCCGAATCCGAACAGGCTCTTGACGAATTCTTCATCGAAGTCAGTCTCGGATACCTCCATGGATTGCGATATGGATACATCATATCCGGCTGCCACTCCCAACCCCATGACCAGGGCCAAGAGACATAAGCATAGGCAATTGAATCTCAACTATTGCACCTCAATGAATACTGACTGGACTTGTGTCTATTTAGCCTTAAGTCTTGTATCAGGCTCATCTGAATCTCATGGAAGAGAACAAGAGTTATTTTATCCTGTTATGAAACACCCTCTTTGCCTTTCCTTCCTGGCGGGGCAAGCCTCCCAGGGGGAAGACGTCTCCTTTGGGGGAGAATCCCAGCGCCTCTTTGAGAGCCTTTTCCACCATATAGCCGGTCACTCCCGGTTCGGCTTCGACATTGACCCGGACGCTATTGACTCCGTCCTCCTCCTCCACTATGATCTGGTAGTTGTTGCCAATGCCCGGTATTCCCAGGAGGGTTTGCTCAATCTGCTTGGGGAAGAAGTTCACCCCTTTCACAATCAGCATGTCATCCCTTCGCCCGGTTATCGGTGCTAGACGGATGTGAGTTCTGCCGCATTCGCATCTGTCCCGGGATATGACATGGGTGAGGTCAGCTGTCCGGAAACGGATCATGGGCAGCGCCTCGCGGGTGAGCGAGGTGAAGACCAGCTCTCCCTCTTCTCCGTCATCCACTGGCTCTCCTGTCTTTGGATCGATGATCTCCAGGATATACTGATCCTCCCAGATGTGGATCCCGTCGTGCGCCGGGCAGTCCATGCCTAATGTGCCAACGCCTCCGGACTCAGTCATGCCGTATATGTCGAAGACGTCGATGTCCAGGCCCGAGGAGATCTTCTTTTTCATGGAGTCAGAGAAAACCTCAGCTCCGAAGATGCCTATCTCCAGGTCCGGCAGGCTCTCTTTCTCTTCGGCCAGCACCTCCATCAACCGGATGCCATAGCTCACCACTCCGGTGAAAACCCTGGTCTTCAGATCTCGAGCCAGGCGGATCTGCCGGGCGGTGTTTCCCGGACCGGCGGGGATCACGAACAGTCCTGCTGCCCGAGCGCCATGATACATGCCAAAGCCACCATTGAAAAGGCCGAAGAGGGGTGTGATCTGGGTGGGGTCCCCAGGCTTCGCCCCGGCCATACGGTAGCAGCGGGCCATGCATTCCGCCCATTGATCAAGGTCTGAGCGGGTGTAGGGCATGACTACCGGGGTGCCGGTGGAGCCGCTGGACATATGCATCTCCACGATCTGATCGCGGGGAACGCAGGCCATATTCAGGGGGTAGCTCTCCCTGAGGATGTCCTTGCCGGTGAAGGGCAGTCGGACCACGTCCTCTGCCGTCCTGATATCCTCTGGCCGGACGCCTTTCTCGTCGAATAGACGCCGGTAGATCGGATTGGATTCATAGACGTGACCGACGATGGCCCTCAGCCGCTCGGACTGAATCTGGGTGATTCTCTCTCGGGAGGCCGTCTCCATCGGTTCATTGTGAAATTTGCTCAATTCTGTCATGCTTTGCTCCTGCCAAGTGAAAATGCTCTCAAATTGAGATCTCGGAACTTCTCCCGGACGCACAGGCCGATGGCCTCCTCCCAGGATTCCAGGGGGAGGTCCAGCCCACGGGATATCGTCCCCAATAGTATGATGTTCGCTGCCCTGCTGTCGCCCAGCTCTCCTGCCAGCTTCGGGGCGTCGATATAGACCAGCCGGGGAAAAGCCCTGGCCAGCAGTTCCTCCGCATTCTCTGGGTAGCGGGCAAGACCGGAGGAGACTGTCACCGGCACAATGGCCTGGCTGCTGACTGCGGCCAGGCCGTCCGGCCGGAGAAATTCCCAGTACCGCAGGGCTTCCACCTTCTCCAGCGCCCCCAGGATATGAGCGCTCTTTTTGGAGACCAGGGGGCTCTTGACCTCTTCTCCATAACGAATCTGGGCCATCACCGAGCCTCCTCGCTGGGCCATGCCGTGCACCTCATTGGTCTTGACCTGGTAGCCCTGAATCATCGCTGCCTGGGCTAATATCTCGCTGGCCAGCAGTATCCCTTGACCGCCCACGCCGACGAGGACGATGCTCTTTGTGCCGTTCGAGTCCGGGTTGTCTGCGCTCTCCGTTCTCTCCCTGCTTTCTTTGTTCATCATTCCCTCTGTCCTCTCCGCCACCCTCTCGATCATACTCCCTCCCGGCTGACAATCGCCCCGGCGGGGCAGATCTGTTCGCACAGGCCGCAGCCCGCACAGAGGGTCTGATTGATCTTCATCACCCCATCCACTCCCTCTATCGCCGGGCAGCCCAAAGAGAGGCACAGCTCGCAAGCCCGGCACTCCTCCGCCAGGATGGTTCTCATCGCCCCCACCCGTCTCCTCTCCCGCAGGGGGCAGGGAGCGCGGGATACAATAAGAGAGGGCTCAAGAGCCGCCAGCTCCTCTTTGATCGCCTCTCTGGCGTCATCCAGCTGGTAGGGATCTATCGTCCGGACCCGCTTGATCCCGCAGGCCCGGCCGATATCCTCGATGGAGACTGCGACCGTCGGCTCGCCGCTAATGGTCCTGCCGGTTCCCGGATGGTCCTGGTGGCCGGTCATGGCAGTGGTGCGGTTGTCCAGCACGATTATGGTGGAGTGGCCCTTATTGTAGACGATATCCAAGAGACCAGTGATCCCGGAGTGAAAGAAGGTGGAGTCTCCAACCACGCCCACCACCTTTCTCTTCTCCCCTGCTTTCTCCATGCCGTGGGCCATGGAGACTCCTGCTCCCATGCAGAGGATGCTGTCCATCCGGTCCAGGGGCTGAAAAGCGCCCAGGCTGTAGCATCCTATGTCCCCGGTGACCACCACATCCTCCCTGGAGAGGGCATAGAAGATCCCCCGGTGAGGGCAGCCGGGGCAGAGCACCGGCGGGCGGGGAGGAAGGAGCTCTCTATATGGATCCTCTTCCTTTCGGGTGGCCTCTCCTCCATCCATCAGCCTTCTGGACTGGAGCAGTCGGTCTACGGACAGCTCCATGATCCCCGGCACGAAATCTCTCCCCTGGCAGGATATCCCCAGGGCTTTTACGTGCTCTTCTATGAATGGATCCAATTCCTCAACCACCAGCAGCCGGTCCACACCCTGGGCAAACTCCCGGATCAATGCGTCCGGGAAGGGATAGGAGAATCCCAGCTTCAGAACCGAGGCGTCCGGCCAGACCTCGCGGGCATACTGGTAGGCGATGGAGGAGGTGATGATTCCCAGGCCTTTTGACCTCCAATCGATGCGATTTGCTGGCGACTTTTCTGAGAGCGCCTGCAGCTCTTTCAGCCTCTCTTCCACCCTCTGGCGCATGGGCCGGCCCCATACCGGTATGGGAACGAACCGGGGCGGGTTCTTGACAAAGCTGATCTTATTCCCGCCAGCTCTCTCCCCCAACTCGACCAGGCTGCGAGAGTGGCTGACTCTCGTCGTTGAGCGCAGTATGGCCGGGGTCTTGAACTCCTCCGAGACGGAGAGGGCGAGCATGAGGAGATCCTTGGCCTCCTGGCTGTCCGCCGGCTCAAAAAGGGGGACCCGGGCAAAGCGGGCATAATTGCGAGTGTCCTGCTCGTTCTGGGAGGAGTGCATCCCCGGGTCGTCTGCCACGCAGGCCACAAATCCACCCTCCACGCTAATGTAAGAGAGGGTCATGAGCGGATCTGCGGCCACATTCAGCCCCACATGCTTCATGGTCACAATGGAGCGCGCCCCGGCCAGTGAGGCTCCGGCTGCGACCTCAAAGGCCACCTTCTCATTGGGGGACCACTCGCAGTAAACCTCCGGACTGTACCGGGCCAGGTTCTCCAGGATCTCGGTGGAGGGAGTCCCGGGGTAGCCCGTGCCAACAGTGACGCCGGCCTCGTAGGCCCCACGGGCTATGGCCTCATTGCCGGAGAGCAATTTTCTCAAATCCTTTTCACCTTCGCCTGAAATTACTCGTCATGGGATTTTTCGCTGGTTTATATTGATCTTTTATGCACATTCTTATACATCAGAGTATGATCTGTCCCTATGGACGAGGGAATATAATTCTTGTGGTTTGCGGATCCCGCGGGATTTTTTCCCCAAGAAGCTTGGCGATTCGCTTGCATCTACTGACCGCATCGAAAGTGTTAGGCTGTTTGAAGGCTTTACTTGAGCGGTAGTCCAGGATCGATGCCGAAGATCGAGCGGGCCATGAAGCCAGCATGATGCCTTAGGAGTTAGATCTACTCAGCCTAATAGGCATTCAACGAGGAGATGGTGATGGATTTCTGCAGGCTGTGTCACTGGCTGCATCAGTTTATAGAGTGGTTCTAGAAGATGGTGAGGATGAAGGAGGGCAAACGGTATAAATGTTAAGCGGTTTGATAAAAACGATACTAAAAAAGCTCAAGAGGGGTTGCAGTGCAGGGAAACCACAATGGTATCGAAAAGCGTCTCTGGATTGCGGCGGACGAACTGCGTGCCGACTCCAAATTGATGGCTTCAGAGTACTCTCTGCCGGTTCTCGGCTTGATCTTTCTCAAGTATGCCGATTTCAAGTTCCGCCAGGTGGTGCAGGAGCTTAAGGGAAAATGGTGCGATTGGTGGCCCATTGGCAAGCTGTGCTATCAGGGCAAAGGCGTTCTTTACCTTCTCGAAAGGGCCCGCTTTTCCAACCTTATCCGGCAAGATATGGCTACTCCATCGAATTATTTTTATTATTTTAACTTGCCTCAAGGGAGAGAGCAAGGTAAGAGCCGATCCAGCGGAGCGGCTATTACAGCTGTAACAGGCATCTTCATCACACTTGGAAACTTTTCCTCGGATGGCTTTCAGGCTTTCTGAAACTCATCCCTGAAATTATGAATGCAAAAAGACAATGACATACCCCGAAGGAAATAATGAAAGCTCCGAGTTGGTCCCCCCGTTTCACCCTCACCCCCGCCATCGCCCGCGGCCTGATGCAGATCGAGGCAGCCCGTGCCTTAGTGGAGCATACGACCATCCCGCCCGCCGCCGAGGCCGAGCTTCGGGCGCATGCTCGCGTGCGGGCGGTGCACTACTCCACTTTCATTGAAGGCAACCGCCTCACCATGTCCCAGGCAAAGGCGGCAATCGCCGACGCCAATCTGCAAATCGC
>NZ_DAKC01000101.1:15269-16081 GCF_002496465.1 Methanosaeta sp. UBA356
GAAGAAAAAGCCGCTCACTGAGGAGCTGATCAAGAGGCTTCATGCTCTGGTCGAGGTCGGTCCCCGTGCGAAGCCCACGCCCTACCGGGAAGGCCAGAATGCCATCAAGAACAGCTCCACAGGCGCTCTGATCTACCTGCCCCCGGAGGCAGAGGATGTCCCCTCCCTCATGGCCTCCCTGGTGGCCTGGGCAGACGAGGCGGAAAGGTCCGGGCTGCCTGCTCCCCTCATAGCCGGCCTGGTCCACTACCAGTTTGTCACCATTCACCCCTACTACGACGGCAACGGCAGAACCGCCCGCCTGCTGGCCACATTTATCCTGCACAAAGGCGGCTACGGCCTGAACGGCTTCTTCTCCCTGGAGGAGCACCACGCCCGAGATCTTCCCGGCTACTATCAAGCCCTAACTACTCATCCTCACCACAACTACTACTTCGGCAGAAGCGAGGCCGATGTGACGCCCTGGCTGGAATACTTCATCTCCACCCTGGCAGCAGTCTTTGAGGCCGTCCGGCTCACTGCCCAAAAGTGCGCCTTTGAAGGGCGGCAGGCCGAGCCGGAGGAGCTGCGTCGCCTGGATCATCGGGCAAGGGTGGTGCTCGGCCTCTTTGCTGCAAAGGAAACCGTCACCGCTCCTCAGGTGGCAGCAGAGCTTGGTCTCTCCGAGCGCATGGCCAGGAACCTTCTAACGGATTGGGTTAGAGATGGCTGGCTGGAAGTAGCCGATCCCTCCCGTCGTGCTCGATCCTATAGTTTATCGGCAAAATATCGGCAATACATCGGCAGCTTATCGGCAATAGTTCGGGAAGAAG
>NZ_DAKC01000135.1:0-995 GCF_002496465.1 Methanosaeta sp. UBA356
GAGGTGTGGGGAGGAAGTCATCGCTGATCAGGTCATAAGATCGTAAAAAGTCGAGCCACCCGCCATAACATCTGAGTATCTTAGCTCTTCATTTTGATCGGGAATAGGGAGCGAGATCATTTGCCCATTTGGAAGGATTGGGCTGGGATACCCACCAAACTCGGAGTCAAATCCTTTTCTGCTCAAGATGACTTTCATTATTAAAGCGCTCCTCATCCTATCGTTTGTAGTTGTATCAAGTTGCCACAGGTATCGTCGAAGACGGCTATGGTCACATTCTCCATTACTTCTGACGGCTGCATTGTGAACTTCACCCCGAGATTCTTCAGTCGTTAATACTCTGCGTGGACATCAGAAACGCCGAAGTTTATCGCGGGAATGCTCTGCTCGAAAATTGCTTTCTGATAATTTTTTGCTGCTGGATTATCATTCCGTTCAAGTATAAGCTCGGTGCCGTTTTGATCCTCAGGCGAGACAACGGTAAGCCATCTGTAATCCCCCGCGCCAATGTCGCTTTTCTTCACAAAGCCCAGGATTTGTGTGTAAAACTTCAGGGCTTTATCCTGATCGTTAACGAATACTTTGGTGTATATGATTTTCATAATTAACCTTGCTATTATCTATGCTATTTAACTTACGATCTATGCTCCCCCATCCATTAGATTCACCGCGAGATGTTGTCTATTGTGGCCAAGCTCTGTTCTGCGCCTCTGAAAGCGTTCTTAAAGCGAACTTTAATTTTTTGCGATGTTTCTGGCCTGGAGTAGATGAAGGTATCATCAACCTCTTTCTCTGATATGATCACCTGAGAATCAACCACCATACCATCTTTACAGAGCTCCAGGTGCAATTTATTTCCATCTATGTCTATGGACTGGATCAAAAGCTCATATCCTTCTTCCAATCCTAAAGGCGTCCCGGAGTTCATTGTGCGGGATCTGGAGTCGGCAATCAATATTGGATTAGGATCGACCTCTGAAGTCTGCCACAGGCCA
>NZ_DAKC01000135.1:1248-1499 GCF_002496465.1 Methanosaeta sp. UBA356
GCGATGTTCCTGGACTGGAGTAGATGAAGGTATCATCAACTTTGTTCGCGGGCATGATTATCTTGGAATCGATAACAATTCCATCTTTGTAGAGCTCCAGGTACACTCTATTTCCATCGATATCTATGGACTGGATCACCAGCTCATATACCTCTTCCAATGCCATAAGCGTCCCTGAAGCCACAGTATGGGATTGGGAGTCGGCGATCAGCATTTTAACTGGATTAGCCTCTGAAGTCTGCCACAGGCCA
>NZ_DAKC01000135.1:1753-12297 GCF_002496465.1 Methanosaeta sp. UBA356
GCGATGTTCCTGGACTGGAGTAGTTGAAAGTATCATCCACTTCGTTCGCGGGCATGATTATCTTGATGCTCCAACAAACGTATTTGAGGGCTTCAAAAATACTGGATCTAAAGGAAGATACCTAGCGACACAGATTTAAGGAATATATAGATATGCTAGAGTATGATGCATATTAGGCTTAATGAGAATGAATTTAACGAATTGAGGTGTCCTTATTACTATTATTACTGGTAATGATGCATCCTGCCTAATTGAGGCCATGATCGACTCGAAGACTCAGACTCAGATGTGTGGTATGGAGCTGACAGTTCAGAAGATAGAGCGCTTCACATCTTCCGGGGCGGTGGCCTTTGAAAATAGTGAACGAAAGCTGCCGGATACGGCACCACTGGATTTCGACCAATCCGGCTGGATCGATCTATCCGCCGGAGCCTATCTGGTGACGTTCAATGAGATCGTAAATATTCCCGGAGATGTGGCTGCCCTGGCAAGGGCCCGCTCTACCCTCCTGCGTTGCGGGGCTAGCCTGGAGACTGCCCTTTGGGATCCGGGATACCGGGGGCGCAGCCAGAGCTTGCTCGTGGTCCATAATCCCTCTGGACTGCGGCTGAAGAAGAACGCCCGGCTGATGCAGCTGGTGTTCATGAGGCTGGAGAATGAGGCGGAGAAGCTGTATGAGGGGAGGTATCAGGGGGAGAACATTTGAGGTAGGTGATGACATCCCCAGGATCAGCTAAGAGGTCCCCTCTCAAGTTCTTCATCTTGCTCTTCGCACTATCAGTACCATTCTGGCTGGCAGGTGGCATGGCTGAGCAAGAGCTTCCTCTTCCCTTCAGTCTGCCTGCAGGCGCACTCGTGCTCGTCTGTCCGATGGCTGCAGCACTGATCCTCGTCTACAGAGAGGAAGGATCCAACTTTGACTCTTCCGAAAAGCTGACCTTAACATTCTTTGGCTTGGCTAAGCCATCATCTTTGTACATCTCTTGGTTGATGAGGAGATGATGTAGCACTACCAGCATTTTTCTGGCTAAAGCAACAGTAGCTATATTTTTCCCTCTTCTGGCCATAATTCGCAAGAAGAACCTCTTTAATTGCGTCTTGGCTTTAGTCCTTGATAATGCATGGGCGCACTCGATTATCATCCTTCTGAGGTACTTTGATCCCATTTTAGTGATCTTGCCGTTATACCTTTTTCCTGCAGATTCATAAACAGAAGGATCGAGTCCAGAGAACGCTGCTAACTTTTTCCCAGATGCAAAATTCCTGTAATCTCCTATCTCAGATAGAATCGCTGCCGCGGATACAAAACCAATTCCTGGAATAGACATCGCGATCTCAACATCCCTTTTTCTCGCCTTAAGAAGTCTGCTGATCTGTGCATCCAACTGCACGAGTTTCTTATCGACTTCATCTATCATTTGAATATGAGATTTTATGAGGAAAATGCTGATTGGTGAAAGGCCAGCTATAATGGCTTGCTTGATCATCTCTTTATTCTTCTTCACCTTCTTGGAGGGTATCGACTCGACTATGACATCCGCACTTCTGCCATCAACTAGTCCTTGAAGAACGTGTCTTCCAGACTTCCCGAAAACATCTGAGAGTTCTGATGCAAGCTTAATGGTGCATGCCTCCAATTCCTGAATGGTTCTGGCCTTAAGCTTAGACCTGAAATCAACATAGCCCTTTCTTGCCCTGGTTAGCGCCCTTAGTTCGCGATCTTCTTTAGGAAGAATCATTGAGGGTTCGATCTGGTTATTTAGACACAGTTCCGCAAGCCATTCTGCATCTCGTTTATCCGTTTTAGCACCAGAATGACGACGAGTTTTGAATGCATTTCCTAGGATGAACTCAAATTCGTCGTCTAATACCTGGTAGACTAAATGCCAGTAATTGCCTGTAGACTCTACTGCTACCTTTTTGCAGTTATTATCCTTCAACCAGGATGCGAAACAAAGAACGCCTTCTACGGTCATATCGAACCGATTTAGGACTTTTGAGCCGTCCCTGGAGAGAATGCAGGCCATCAAAAATCTCTTGTGAATATCTGCACCACAAGCTTTATTCTCTTGTCTCTTCATTTATTCCCTCATCTGATATGGGCAGATTAAAGTTCCCTTAAAGGGTTCGCATTGCTATTCGCGTTCAAGGACGCATTCGGGTGCTCGATAGTCTTGGCCGGTTTTATGACGGGCTGTAAGCCCCAAGGCACATCGGCCTTCACTGCCCATATCAGCCTCGTCTATGGAGTCTACCTGGTTTTTCATCTTTCGGGTGCGATTCCAAAGCCTGCCTTCAAAAAAAAGAATCATGCTGTTTTGTGGTTTTGTGGACTTATTCAATATCTCTGATGTCCTGCTGAACTTCCTGCTGGTGGTTGGCTGGCAGAAATAATGCAGGGATATTCTTAAAAAGGAAAAGATCTAAAGTGTCTGCCAGAGGCGAAATAAGAGGTGACAGCATGCCCGTGAGCAAGAAACAGCTGGAGAAGCTGAACAAAGTGAAGAAGGCCAAGGCAGAGGAGCTTGCAAAGCAAGCAGCTGGAGGCAGCGAATCTGCCAAGAAGAAGCTCAAGAAGCTCCAGAAAAAGATCAAGTAGATCCATATTTTCTTTTTTTGGCAGCAGAGCACATCCCGAAGACCTTCAGGATGTAGATGAGCCCGATGTGGCAGAGATTTTTTAGGCTCTTTGCTGAATCCGAATTATGTGGGTGAGGCCCGGCAGAGATTAGCCTTCTGTTCTTCTTCAAGTTCCATTCCAGGCTATTCCTGTGGGCCATCGGAAGAAAAATGGGAGTCGGATGATAGATCCGATTATTCCTTTGCTTTCATGTCCATTTCCCAGATTCCAAAGGCATTATTCTCGGTGTCCAGACAGACCACGAAGTAGCCCATTCCAGGGACGGACATCTTGGGAACTATGATCTTGCCGCCCAGCTTCTCCGCTTTCGCCGCATACTCGTCAACCGACGGCACTCCTATGTAGTTTATGATCTGCTGTTCCGGATGCATCCTCTTCATCATGCCTCCACCAGGTGCGCCAAAGGTGTCTATCATTGTATAATCCATCCCAGGCATGCTCTCCATCCTCCATCCAAAAAGGTCGGAGTAAAAGGTCTTTGCTCGCTGAATGTCGTCAGCAGGTATCTCAAAATGTACAATACTTGTCATTTATCTTACCTCACCATTTTATAAAGCTCTTAATTCCATCATATTCGTAGATCTTCTTGTTGTGAACTCCTCCCACGGCCTAAAGGCCGGGGCTTCCCTGCTGCTTCTTCGTTTTTACGCCGTCATAGCCCTCTGGCATCGGGGCGCGTTTCGCGGGAATTTTCGGTTTCCGTTTCATTGGCCCAAACTTACATCAGATTCGCGATGCAGAGGTTCAGATCTCATTGGACAGATTCGGGGTGTTCCCTCCCTACTCTGTGGAATTGTCTGGCGAATCCAAAATCTCCCCGAGAGAGAAGTGATCGATCATCCAAGTAGCACTTGAAGCCTGCATGGAATCATGTCTTAGTTAAGTGGAGGGAATGACGGGATATATAGGTGATCTATGCGGGACGAATGTAATTGGGGCAAAGGACTCCGCTTTCATCCTGTTGCGACTTCGTCGCAACTCCCCCGGACTCGCAATCCGGGAGACCTCTCTAAAGGATGGGGACTTCCCGAGTTGGCCTATCGAGATGCATCGATTGCCGTTCTTGACTCAACTGGAATACCCCAGCTCTTTCGCTCTGGTATAGGCAACATCTGCCTCTTCGTCCCGACCCTGAGCCTTGAGGGCTTCGCCACGGTTGTACCAGGCGTCGGCAAGATCGGAATCGAGCTGGATCGCCCTGTCCAGTGCCTCCAAAGACTCATCATACCTTTCCAGTCGCCAGAGAAGTTCGCCCCGATTGCTCCAGGCAGCAGGATAGTCTGGCATCAGCCTTATGACCTCATCGACTGCAGTTATGGCCTCCTGGTAATCGCCCTGTTCATAAAGAATATCAGCTTTAAGGGACCAGGCAATAGTACTATCCGGCTCCAGCCTTATGGCCTCTTCAATCGCAGTGAGGGCCTCATCGTACTCTCCCTGAAAATAGAGAGCAGATCCCTTAAGGCTCCAGATCGAGCCATTCTCCGGCTCCAGACCTATGGCCTGGTCAAGAGCGACAATCGCCTCATCATATTCCCCCAGCTCATGGAGTGCGCCGCCTTTATAGCTCCAGGCACTAGCAAGCTCTGGGTCTATCCTTATGACTTCATCAAAGGCCTGTATAGCTTCCTCGTATCTTCTCTGATTGATGAGTGCTGTGCCCTTATTGCTCCATGCCACGGGATTCTCTGGATCCAGCCGGAGGGCTTCATCGTATGCCTCAATGGCCTCTTCGTAATCCCCCTGGCTAAAGAGCTCATTGCCTCTTTCCAGCCATTCCTCTGCATTCTCTTGACAGGTTGACGGCGCCGCTATCGCTATTATAAGAATGAATAAGGGATAAATCAGTTTCATGATGGTCTTATACGCGCTCGAAAGAGATATGATTATCGGACTTGAGAGGGTATTGTGCATTGTCAGGTTATGATTCGGGGCCACTTTCGAAAATCCAGTTATTGGGATTTCTGGTTGCGGAGCCCTTAATGATCGTAGTATCCCCTGCATTTATCTGATGGTGGGTGGCCTCGATCTGGCGCTGGGGTGAGATAGTTCCAATAACTATGGCGCCTAAGATTGCACATGTTCATGTTTTCAATATCAATATCAATCCCTCAATCCACCCCTTCATAGCTTGTCTAGCTGTCATCATGCTTTGGAATGCTCATCGGATCGTTCTCAGATTGAAAGGGCCTGCGGCAAAATCTTATTTATTTTCTTTCTCAGCTCCTCATTGGCTTCGCCCAATTTCCTTTCCACCATGATTCTCTTGACAATAGTGATCCAATGGACCTTAACCACAGAAGGATATATTAGACCCCCCTAATGCTCATAGGAGTGCCCAGCGAGATCACAATATCGCAAAGGCTTGGGTTGGCGGGAACTTTGCTTGATATGTATGCTACAGTGAGTTGCCTCACATCGATATCATGATACAAAACCAGCGAAGGCCGGAGCTTGTCATTAACCAGATCTGAATAGGAAAGAGGTGCTAAGACTATATCACCTTTTTTAAAATCCTCATTCATACGCTGGCTCATCTTCCAGTACATCGGTAAGCGAAAGAGCTGCTATCTCCATCAAGCCTTCTACAATCTCCTCATCGGTCTTCTCAACATCAGACTCGTAGGGAATGGGTCGCTTTCGGTCTTTGCGTTCCAGACTCTCAAGCATATGTATAGTTTTCGTCTCATGCTATTTAAGACTTGATCATCAATGCCAACGATAGTAGACATGTCGCCAAGCAAGGATTTCAGAGCAGCCTACAATTCGAACTATGACGTCTCGATCCTCTGCATGGAAATGGTGCTTCCTGCGATATCTTGTCGTGTTTTCCTTCCAGATCAGCTGCAACCCCCTGTCCAGAGGAAAAATTTCTTATTCCCTGCCGTCTAGATAACATCGATGATAAAGAAGGTTTTTTGCTCTGGTATCAAGAGGTCGGGGGAGATTGTATCTCTCATCCTGATTCTCTTCCTGATATGCGGATCGGCTCTGGCGGCCACCATCACCGTCCAACCTGGGGAACGCATTCAGGAGGCCATCGATCAGGCCCGCACAGGCGACATCATCGAGGTTATGAGCGGCACCTACCAGGGAACCCTGGATATTAAAAAGGAGGTTGCCCTGATGGGCATCGACTCTGGAGAGGGCATGCCGGTAATAGACGCCGGATCTATCCTCGGATCGGTGTTCATGACCGCAAACAACAGCCAGATAAGCGGATTTAGAATAGTGAACCCGAATGGAGACGGGATTGACGTCACCTCCAGCCACAACACGATCAGCAATAACACCATAGAGGCATGTGGAGCTGCAATCTACCTCATGGTCTCAGATAAAAATAAGATCGTCAACAACAATGCCTCCGTCCGCTGCCAGGGGGTGATGGGCCTTCTCTCCAGCGACGGCATCATGCTGGCCCACTCGGACGAGAACATCATCGAGGGCAACACTGCATCCGGCGCATCCATGGGCATATACCTCTACTATTCCCACAACAACACCATCCTCAATAACGCCGCCCTGAGCAACGATCATGGAATCGCCATCAAGGGCTCAAGAGATAACATCATTCAGGAGAACCGGGCCATTGGCAGCAAAGAGGAGGGAATCGGCCTTCTCAATGGCTGCTCGGGAAATACAGTGACAAATAACAATGTGACAGGCAACTCAATCGGGATCTACCTGCGCGAATCAAACCAAAACACAATCTATCTGAACGACTTTATAGATAACCTCCAGAATGCCCTGTCCTCTGATTCAGAGAACATCTGGCACTCTCCTGAACAGATCAGCTACTCATCTGCAGGCAAGAGCTACACCGGCCTATTGGGAAACTACTGGTCTGACTATAAGGGTAATGACTCGGATGGCAACGGCCTGGGCGATGCCAGCCACAGCTTTGAGTATGATGGCCAGGATGACCATCCACTGATGACTCCCAGTAGCGATCTGATCAAGCCCAAGATGACCCATAAGGGCATGATAATAGGTTAGCCTGAGCAATGGATGGAGATGGAGCGACGAATCTCTTTTTTTGCTGCCCAGGCCGTTTCTCCATCCTTTCTCCAAGCAGGCCAGAAAGGTGCCTACAATGGCAGCTCGTACTTGACCTCGGTTACCGTGCTCCCCCAGATCTCATGAGTCAGCCTCTCCCTTTGAACAAATCCCACCGATCGATAGAGATTTGCTGCTATGTAAAGGGTCTCCACCGTCCAGAGGAAGATCGATTCATACCCAGAGATGCGGCTGAAATCCAGGGCCTCTTCCACCAGCCACTTGCCGATTCCTCGCCCCCGGATCTCCGGCTCCAGGAGAAGCCAGCGAAGCTGAGCCTCCTCCTCTGTGCGCTTGACTATGGCCACCGAGCCCGCGATCCGATCACCCTCCTCCAGGATCCATATCTTCTCCCGGCTGGATTTGGACTGGGCAAACTCCGCCAAAGGCACAGCCACATAAACCTCAAACGTATGGTCCCAGCCCTGCTCGAGAGCATGGAAGATGCCGTGCATGTATATGATATATCCGATATCCCCTGGATGGAGGTCATGCCTCATGCCGAGGGATGGATCGGGAAAGGGCTTATTCATTGTATCGGGGGCTAATACTCAGCTTCGCATAAATAATGTCCGGGGATCCCTCCCTCCGATTCATCCAGGCTGCTGATCCATTCCGGCCTCATATCGTCCGAGCCGTGTCGGCCCAGGGTGTGATCAACCTGTCTACCAGGCGAGTGATCTTCATTCACCGCCCTCGACGGTCCAGATCCTCCCGTAGTTGCTGGGGATGCAGATCTCTAGCCACTCCCCTGCCCCTGCCCTGAAGCTGTCCTCCCCATGAATCTCCTCATAGTAATCGCCTCCCAGCGGGAAGGAGAAGTATGCCTTCTGATCGCTATCTGTGAAGTTAAGGGCCACCAGGCTGAAAGCGTCACCTGCCCGCCGGGAGAAGAGCAGCAGTCCTCGGGACTGGTATCTCTCAGGATCATCATAAAACCAGTGCTCCCCCCTCAGGAACTGCGCCTTCCGTCTCAGCTTCATCAGCCTTCTGGTCAGCCAGATGGTCCTCTTTCCAATGGGATCGTAGAAGTAGTCCCACCTCATCGGCCGGAAAATCACCACCCTCCCCATGCCGCTCTCCGGGAGGAAGTAGTTCTCGCACAGCTCCTGGCCCTGCCAGATCAGGGGAATCCCCCTGGCAGTCATGATCGCTATCAGATAGGGCTGGACCTTGTACCAATACCTTCTGTCCCCCTCCTTCAGTAGATCGTTGTCATCCCTGCTGATGGTGCAGAAGTTGCAGACGAACCGGTAGTGGTCGTGGTTCTCAATATACTGCAGGGCGCTCTTCTGGATGGTGTCCTCATTGATCTTCTCCTTCGCTGGATAGCCGACAAGGCCCAGCCGATGGCCAAGATAGGTCAGACGGCCCGCTAATTCACTGGCTTCGGCTCGGGCCACGGCAATGGCAGCATCAAAGGTCTGGTTCTGCCAGGTGCTGCTGCTGTAGGTCTTATCCAGCACCTCCACCGGCTCCTCCAGCTGCTCTGCACACTGGATAAGGTGGATCTCATCCCCCTCGAAGAACCTCTGCCAATGGTCCTGAGATCCTCTCATTCCAAAGACCAGCTTGTAGGTCTGATAGACCAGATTGGCATAACCCAGGCCCGTGGGTCCGTCCCAGTAGTTGGGAACGCAGTCGTACCTGAACCCATCCACGTGATAGGTGCTCAGCCAGTGGTGATTGACCGTATAGAAGAAGTCCCGGGTTAGGGCTCGATTGAAGTCGGTGCTCTCTCCGAAGAGGTCTTTGGCGAAGGACCCCAGAAACGGATTCTCCCCAAAGCCCATCTCTCGGTAGAGGTAGGAGTAGGGAAATAGGCTGTCCGTATGGCCGTAGACCATATCCAGGATCACAGCTATCCCTTTTTGATGGGCGGAGTCGATCAGCCTCTGCATATCTCTTCTTTTGCCAAACCTCTCGTCCACCCCGAAGTAGCCGATGGGCAGAAATCCCCAGTCTGTGGTGTTGGATATATTGGTGACCGGCATGATCTCTATGCAGTTGACTCCCAAGTCTTGCAGGTATTCCAGATGGCGGGTGGCAGTCCTCATGTCCCCGCCGAACTCATTGATCATCAGCTCATAGACTATGAGATCCTCTTGCCTGGGAGTCTTCCATAGCTCTTCTTCATCGCTCCAGATATGAGGCTCGTAGCCTAATGTAAAAGCGGAAAGCTTCCCGATGCCAAACTCCCTGGCATAGGGGTCTATGATCCAGTCGATGGGCTCATTATTCCTTCTCTCCAGAAAATAGCGGTATACATATCTTCCCGGCTTGCCCCAGGCGGATTTCTTATGGGGCTTCTCAGAGGCGTCTATCTCCACCTGGCCGTGCCAGTATTCTCCATAATTCGGATCAATAGAGCATTCCATCTCGAAGGTCTTTGCCGGAACATCTTGAAGGAACTGGTCATTCTCATGGATGAGCTTAACCCCGAGCCCAACTCCATCTGAATCCGATACCCAGGGCAAGAATACGCCAAAGTCTGCTCTGCCCTCTGGCGTGCATCTGGCCCCCAACTTTCCCAGTGGCATTAGATTCATAAGGCTCTGACACTTGCACTTGCCGTTTATTCTAGATAAAGATTATGAATGATTAATGCAGTATCGAGGATCACAGATATATCCTATAGATGATATAGAACGTTCCAGCCATGTATACAATCATTGCCTGCGGCATCTTCAAGGATGAGATCGAGAGACTGAGTGCCGATCTCGGATTTCCCTTTAAAGCTCGCTATCTGTGCCCTGGCCTGCATGTTGACTTCGACGAGCTAAAGGATGCCCTGGAAGAGGAGCTGAAAAGGGCTTCATCGGATGGCAGCCAGGGAAGTATTGTGGCCTATGGACAGTGCCATCCCAAGATCGATGAGATCCTGAAACCCTACCATGCCGCCTTAATGGATTGTCAGAACTGTGTTGATGCCTTCATATCCCGCCAGGCCGTAGAGAAGAAAGCACGAGAGGGTCTCTTCTTCTATCTCTCCCCAGGCTGGCTGGATGCCTGGAAGGATATATTCAATCGATTGGGCTGGGATCCGGAGACTGCCCGCATGCAGATGGGCTCATTCAAGGGATCGATCTACATCGATACATTAAAGGATGCTCCAAAGAGGGAGAAGGAGCTCTTGGAGTTCTTCGATTTCACCAACCTCCCCTTCACCATCATGCCCATGGAGCTGGACCACTTCAAATCACTGATCATCAAAGCTATAAAGAGCTTGGAGGATTGAGCTTGGACGAGTTGGAAGAGATTAAGAAAAAGAAAATGGAGAAGATGATGAGCGAGATTAACAAACCCCATGAACCAACCGTAGAGCTGCCAGGAAAGCCGATCATTGTCACAGATGCAACCGTTGATGCCGCTTCAAACCAGTACCCTCTTCTGATCCTGGACTGCTGGGCGGAGTGGTGCGGCCCCTGCCGCATGATCGGCCCGATCATCGAGGAGCTGGCTGCAGAGATGAAAGGACGGGCAGTCTTTGGCAAGCTGAATGTGGATGAGAATCCTCAGACCGCCAATAGGTTCAGGATCTCGGCGATACCCACCCTGATGGTCTTCAAGGATGGAAAGCTCATCGATAAGCTTGTGGGCGCCTATCCCAAGCCCTCACTGGTGGCAAAGATTCAAAAGTACCTCTGAAGGCCGCTTTTGATTCGTCTTTTTTTGCATGAATGCGATTGCCCGGATCCTTTGCCCCCCTAAGGTATGCTGCCGGAAAGCATTACTCGTGGATATCCGGAGACGTTGTAGACCTCTCTGGTGGAGAGATTGTCCGGAGCTATATATGAGGGCTTGGTTCTCATGTACTGATTCTTGATGAAGAGCGGGGTGTAGATAT
>NZ_DAKC01000054.1:0-7307 GCF_002496465.1 Methanosaeta sp. UBA356
GATGCGATGCCTAAGCGGCCCATATAGGTAGTCACCTGCAGTATTTAATCTTTTCCCCTGCACCTCAGATTTTGAGGCTGAGAAAATCGCAGCGACAGCTTCAGGCCGATCTCGTATTCTTTGGTCCCATAATCAATATCTACAGGACCTGTCACCCAACCCTTTCAGGCGGGCCGAACCCATCCAATAACTCAGAGGTATATAACCTTTTTGCTCACGCCGCATAAGACACCGATTCTTGCGCCGAAGATGGATCGAAGAATTCCGCCGCATATATAACGCCACAATCGTCGAGTATTAATATCATCATCGTCGACACCAGCTGATTGATATGTCTGCTGGAGGTCTTTTATGGGTTACACATTAACTGAGAAGATCCTGCGAGAGCATCTCGCGGATGGCTCCTACGAGCTGGGCAAAGAGATAGGCATAAAGATAGACCAGACGCTGACCCAGGATGCTACGGGCACCATGGCTTATCTCCAGTTCGAGTCCATGGGGCTATCTGATATCGCCACTGAGCTTTCCGTGAGCTATGTCGATCACAATACCATCCAGGTGGGATTCGAGAACGCCGATGACCATGCCTACCTGGAGTCAATCGCTAAGAAGTACGGCATATACTTCTCCCGTCCAGGAAACGGCATCTGCCATCAGGTCCATCTGGAGAGATTCGCCCGCCCGGGAAAGACCCTTCTGGGCTCAGACAGCCACACCCCCACCGCGGGTGGGGTTGGCTCTTTGGCCATGGGTGCGGGCGGGCTGGATGTGGCGGTGGCCATGGGCGGAGGAGCATACTACCTCGCTGCCCCCAAAGTAATCGATGTCCACCTAATGGGCAATCTCCAGCCCTGGTCCACAGCCAAAGACGTAGCGCTAAAGGTACTGCAGATCCTGAGCACAAAGGGAAACGTGGGCTTCGTCTCCGAGTATACCGGCCATGGCATAGCCGGCCTGACGGTACCGGAGAGAGCGACCATCACCAACATGGGAGCTGAGACCGGGGTGACCACATCCATATTTCCCAGCGACCTGCAGACCAAGAGGTTCCTGGCTGCTCAAGAGAGAGAGAGTCAATGGAAACCTCTTGCCGCAGACAAAGATGCCACCTACGACCGCAGCCTGGAGATCGACCTGGCGGAGATCGAGCCCCTGGCAGCCGCTCCCCACAGCCCGGGGAACATAATTAAGGTCGGGGACCTGGATCTTGCTGTAGACCAGGTGATGATAGGCTCCTGCACCAACTCCTCTTATGTAGACCTGATGACGGTGGCCAGGATGGTAAGGGGAAAGAGGCTTCCTGAAGGCATTTCTTTAGGAATCGCCCCCGGATCGCGACAGGTCTTGAATGCCATTGCCAAAAATGGCGCCCTCAGCGACTTGATAGCATTCGGGGCCAGAATACTGGAATCGTCCTGCGGATTTTGCATTGGAAACAGCATGTCCCCTTGCACCAACTCCGTCTCCGTCCGCACCAGCAACCGCAATTTTATGGGTCGATCCGGCACTCCCAGCGCCAATGTATACTTGACCAGCCCGGTAGTTGCGGCTGCTGCCGCTCTCACCGGCAGGCTGACTGACCCAAGAGAGCTGGATATGGAGTTTCCAGGAATCCAGATGCCCGATCATTTCGATATCGATGACCGGATGATCATTCCGCCTCTGTCACCGGAACAGAGGGCAAGAGCTACGATCTGCCGCGGACCGAACATCGGCCAACCTCCCGTCAACCAACCCCTTCAAGAGGATATAGCAGGATCCGTGACCATAAGGGTGGGAGATCTGATAACAACTGATCACATCATGCCTGCTGGGTCCCGGCTCAAATACCGCTCAAACGTTCCCAAGTATGCAGAGTTCGTCTTTGAACCACTGGATAAGGACTTCTTCTCCCGGGCATCCTCCCTCCGCGATCAAGGCTTCCATAATCTGATCGTGGCCGGCCTGAGCTATGGCCAGGGCTCATCCCGCGAGCATGCGGCCATGTGTCCCATGTACCTGGGAGTGAAAGGGGTGATCGCAAAATCCATAGAAAGGATACATGCCGCTAACCTGGTGAACTTCGGCATAGTGCCGTTTACCTTTGAAAAAGAGTCTGACTGGGATCTGCTGCCGGAAAAAACGAATATAAGAATCCCTGGCATTCGCAAATCTTTAGAGAAGGGCCTAGATAGTGTGCTCGCCCATGCAGAAAGCAGCAGAAAAGGAGAAGAAGGAGTGGGAAGGAAAGGAGAAAATAAAAAGGAAGAAGAGCTAGTTCTGAAGATGAACCTCTCTCGTCGCCAGAGGATGATTCTCCTGGCCGGCGGACTCTTGCCCTTTACAGTCATGTCAAGAAAATAAATGAAATTAGCCGCTCAGACGTTGAAGAACGACATGACACTCTGAGAGAGCAGATTCCCTGTAGCATCAACTGCAGGAGTGGCACTGGTGGCATTCAGGCCTGCTACAGCAGCGAATTTGCCAAGATCGTTCAGGCCCAGTTCACGGTATACCGCGGTCTTCAGGGCCTGGCTGTTCTTCTCTTTCTCGCTGAGGCCCATGGTTGAGACATTGCTCTTGAAGCTCGTGGAATCAAGCTGCATAGGGGTGCTGAACATCAGGGGGAAGTTGTTTACCCACATATCCATTTCAGAGGTCATGACGTGGCTGCTCTGGTTCTTGTTGCCGACAACATAATTGCTCCAGTAGTTATTCACATAAGGTTCAAAGGTTGAGGTGATTGGTTCATTGAAGAATGCCCTTTGAGTGGAGCTATAACCATCTCCCAGGCCGCTACCCTGGGCACCTGCTAGGCCCATCAGGCAGAATAGTGTAACCAATGCGGTTATATTTTTCATATTAATCAATCCTCTTATATTCAGTTTTCCTTATCCCCTGATGATCAGACCCAACCTATTTATTCCTTATTGGTGAAGGATTTGCATATGCCGGACCGCTTCGAGATACTGCATAAAGATCTGGCCGGAAGGATCGGCCGGCTTTCTACTCTTCATGGCACCGTCGAGACACCACTGCTCATGCCTGTGATAAATCCCCACCTTCCCCTCATCCCTCCAGATGAGCTGGCCTCGATGGGTGCGGAGATGGTTATCACCAACAGCTACATAATAAATCAGGATCCTGACTTGAGGGAAGGAGCAATAGAGCAGGGCTTGCACCATCTCCTGGGCTTTCCCGGGCCCATAATGACCGACTCAGGAGCCTTTCAGCTCTCCGTCTATGGCGATATCGATGTTCTGCCTCTGGAGATCCTTGATTTTCAGTTTGCCATAAAATCAGACATATCCGTGCCCCTGGATATACCCACCCCACCTGATGTCTCCAGGGAGAGGGCGGAGTCGGAGTTGAATATCACAGAGGAACGACTGCGGGAGGCAGCCGGCCTGAAGAGAGATGCCCTATTGGCCGGACCGGTTCAGGGATCTACCTATCCCGACCTCCGGGAAAGGGCGGGGAGATTCGCCCGAGAGCTCGGATTTGATCTTTATCCCATAGGAGGAGTGGTGCCTCTGATGGAGGCCTACCGTTTCAGGGATCTGGTAGATGTGGTTGTCTCTGCCAAGAAGGGTTTGGGCTCGGGGGTGCCAGTCCATCTCTTCGGAGCTGGACACCCCATGATCTTTGCCCTGGCCGCTGCTATGGGCTGCGACCTCTTCGACTCCGCTGCTTATGCCCTCTACGCCCGGGAGGGCCGCTATCTGACCGTCCAGGGAACTCGGAAGCTGGAGGAGATGAAGCATCTTCCCTGCTCCTGCCCAGTCTGCCTGAAATATACTCAGCAGGAGCTGATGGATAGCCCCCAAAGATCGAGGGAGCTGGCCCGCCACAACCTTTACGTCTCCCTGCAGGAGATCAAGCTCGTCCGGCAGAGCATTCGCGATGGCTCGCTATGGGACCTTATGGAGACGCGCTGCCGGTCTCATCCCCGCATGCTGGACGGCCTGAAACAGCTGGCCTCATATGGAGATTGGCTGGAGGGCCTGGACTCAGCCAGCAAGTCCACATTTTTTTATCTGAGCCCAGAATCTGCAAGCCGGCCTGAGGTCATCCGCCATGGCCGGAGGATCGAGCGGATCAGCCTGAAAGGCGAGGTTCTGATCACCGATGATCCAAACGCGAACCCGAGCGGTTATGATAACGTCCTGAATTTCAAGCCACCATTCGGACCCTATCCGACGCAACTCTCGGAGACCTATCCATTCAACGCCGAAGTCCCGGCGGAGGCTGACGATGCGGCGATAGATCGAGCGGTAAGGATCACAAGAAGGCTGATCGAGGCCAATCCAGATGCCCGGTTCACCTTCCGGCTGAAGATCAACCTTAAAGAAAGATTAGAGCAATTGCCCAAGGTGCATATGCCATGACAAAATATTTCGAGATCCTCCGCCGCGACGGCCCTGCTCGGATGGGAAAGCTCCTCCTGAACAGGCAGATCAGCACTCCCGGCGTTATCACTCCTGACGACTACCTATCCGCAGGAAGCGTCTATAGCTATGAATCCCTGGATGAGGCCATAGCCATTCAGGAGGGGTTGAAGGGTCAAAAGAAGCTGGCCATCTTGCCTTACGTCCCTTCAGCATTGCACTCCGAGCCGGCCCTGGAGCTGCCCGCAATGGATTTGGACGGCCCCAAAGGATTGCTCGTCCACCCCTTCAGAGAGAAGACGCCGGAGGGGGCCGATGTCTATCTGATGGGCAATGCCGGAAGCCTCAAGAATCCCAGAGACCTGGTGAAGGCGATCATCGGGGTTAGGGATAAGACTGCTCCAGATAGCGCTCTTTATGCACCTGCTCTTGCCACGCCCGCCAATCTGGCCCTTCTGGTCTATTTGGGAATAGATCTCATTGATGGCACCAGGATGATAGCAGATGGCCTCCTGGGCCGTTACCATACCCGGGACGGAGTCTGGAGCGCCAAAGAGCTGGCCGAGAGGGATGAGCTTTTCTGCCTCTGTCCTCACTGCCAGAAGATGCGGGAGAAGGAGACCAGACAGGAGACGGATCTCCTCGTTGCCCATAACCTCCAGAAGCTCGATGAGGAGCTGCTGGCGGTCAGAGAAGCGGTCCGCTCCCAAAAAATCAGGGAGTACGTGGAGCGGCAGGTGAGGGTGACGCCCGACCAGACCGCTGCCCTGCGCCTGCTGGACGCGGAGCACCGGTATCTGGAGAGGAGGACGCCCGTCAGCCGGCGCAGCATCTTTTATGCCAACTGCGCCGAGTCATTGCAGAGGGTGGAGGTAACTCGATTTGCAGAAAGGGTTTTAGAGAGATATCAGGCTCCGCAAAGCGATGTGCTGCTGCTCCTGCCCTGCTCCGCTCGCAAGCCCTACTCCACCTCCCGGTCACACCGCCTCTTCGCCGAGGCCATTGGCTCCGCCAGGCGCTATCTGCATGAGCTGATACTGACCTCGCCCCTGGCGCTCGTGCCACGGGAATTAGAGGAGGCTTATCCTGCTGCCAGCTACGATGTCCCCGTCACCGGCCGCTGGGATCGAGAGGAGAGAGCATGGCTGGCCGGGTGCCTGAAAGCTTACCTGAAAAGGAACCGGTATGTCAGAATAGTGGCCCACCTGGATGGAGAGCTGGAGCAGACGATGCAAGAGCTGGGCCTGGATGCGGTCTACACAGGCGGAGGTACCAGTGGGCCCGCTCTGGCACGCCTCGGTGAGGCGGTCAAAGAAGCATGCCGCGACGCAGCACGCCTGCCAGACCTGCGGCTATTGCGCTACCGGGCCCATGCCGACTTCTATTTCGGCCAGGGTGCGGGCGATGCTCTGCTGGCGGGAAAGATCGTAGTCAGGGGCAGAGAAATTCAGGATGAGAACAAGAGGCCGCTGGCCACCTGGACAATAAACGGCAACATGGCGTTGTCGATGGCGGGGGCAAAGCGCCTGGAACCCCTGGGCCGCTATACGGTCAGGATAGGCGACTTTCTGCCCCGAGGCTCGCTGCTCGCACCGGGCGTGGTGGATGCAGACGAAGAGATCCGGCCGGGTGATGAGGTGATCGTCGAGGGCGAGCAGGCCTTTGGTATTGGCCGGGCGAAGATGTCCGGCTGGGAGATGGTGGCATCAAGGAGAGGAGTGGCGGTGGAGATCAGGCACATAAAGGAGAGGTAGAGGCGCCTCCAGCGCAAACGGGTTTACGGGCCTCTCGCGCTCTGGTTTTCATGGTTTTCCTTTCAGGTGCCCAGCGAATCGGGCCTGCAGGACCCTCAAGAAATGAATCCTTTAGGCAATATAATGAACTGGATTCATTTGCTGATATCAGGCAATATCACAGGCCGGGGACTTCCACTCTAACCTTTCCTATGAATAGACTCTCCTCGATTGGGGCCGCCACTAGATCTTCCTTCAGGGCTATCAGGTGGGATTCGATGGCTTCCTTGGTATTTTGCAGGGTTTGATCTATTGTTTCTCCTTGAGAGTAGCATCCAGGAAGAGCGGGAACTTCAGACCAGAAGCCACCCTCTTCCGCCTGATGGATCAAAATAGTATATTCCATAATTAATCACTCCTTCAAGAGTATCATGAATTCTTCATCATCCAGGCCGGCCTTTCTAATTGCCGACTTTAGCAGGCCAATCTTAAGACTCCCTGAGACTGGGATAGTTATGAGCTATCCATTTGGCATTTTAATGTTGACATGATCACCTTTTCCGCGGCGGACTATTCCGCCTGCTTTGATGAAAGCCTTAATCGCTTCCTTGCCGCTTACACTTCTCAATAGGCCCAATGGAATCCATCCGAACTACCCGAGACTTCTGCATATCTGTAGTTGTTTTTATACATCTAATTTATGCTTATTTCCCCCTGGTGCATTGCTATCTGGCCTGGCGCACCGCAGGCCGCGTCTCTTCGCATATTCTTCAAGGCTGATAAAATCATCCTTTTCCAGTTCGATGAGTGCATGAATTTCCTCTGCGGTCGATTCATCACACTCTTCCAGAGCGTCTAAGCCCTGGTCGCTGGTGGATTCCTCTCTTTTAGTCTTGATTCTGCCTCGTGCTGCCATTGAATCACTATCTTCTCTGCTATTCTTAATAATTTCGCCTATATGCGTTTTCTTCTGAGACACCAAAACCTTTTTCGTTATGACTGTCACAGGAAATCTGCAAACCATCCAAGCAATCGACATTTTTGTCGAGATATACGTAAGGGAGATGCTCATGCCACGCCTGACCGAAAGAGAACAGCAGGAGATAATCCGCTACATAGAAGCCGATAAGCCCCTGCCAGACAAGTACCGCTTTCTGCTCTTTGAGGATAAGCGCGAGGTGGAGCTGGTTTGGAACGGCAAGACAAA
>NZ_DAKC01000054.1:7494-33312 GCF_002496465.1 Methanosaeta sp. UBA356
GAGATCAGGCCGGGAGATGGTCCGATCAAGGAGAGGAGTGGCAGTGGAGATCAGGCACATCAAGGGGAGATAAGAGCATGAGAGGAGTGAGGAAGAGACGAAAGGTAAAGAATGAAAAGAACAGCTTGGATATGATCAGCCCAACCTCTTTTTATTCCAGCCAGGACGATAAGATTAAGCTGAACTGGTTTTGCTATGAATTAGCTTTGTCGATTTATGATAGCATGAAAGATGAACTTGCCTACATGCTGAGAAGGAAAAAGATCAGTGATGAGGTCCTTGCGGAGTTTTGCATTTACTATACAAAAGCAATGAAGGATGAAGTTCTCAGGCAATTGTCCGGCGAAATTGAAAAAGTGTGCATCTCATACGAGCCCGTAGAATCGTTCTTCCCTGATATCGGCGATGACATGGTTAATAAAATGACTGATGCAATCTCATATGCATGGGATCATATGCTCAGCATCTGCGAGGTATGCCCCAATCGATGCATCAGCGAGAAGGATGTATTCTGCACCCTGTTCGATGAAAAGCATCTCTTCGAATAATGGGATACGGAAAGAGATGAGGAATATGCTGCTAATAGACGAGATGAAGGCCAATCTGCCCATCACCGCTTATGCCAGCCGCGATTTGAGCAAAACCTTGATTGCGAATGGATTTGATGTCACACCGGAAAAGGAATTGAAGATCCTTAATGTAGTCGAGTCAGGAGAGGAAGGAGGCATAGCCTGCTTCCTGGATCTACCGGAAAACTTTGTCGTATCTTTAACACTTCTCAGGGTGGGGCCGGATCATCCACTGCACGACAAGATATTTGCTTATCAAAAGAAAAGGATCAGAAGCATCTTCAGGTCAAAGGGTTTGGGGACAAAAAGGATGAAGCAGATATTTCAGCAGGAGAAATAGTAGTATTCTTCAATTGTACAAGAGAGATGGCAACAGATGGATCCGATTTTCTTTTCAGCAATCCGTTTGTAGCGGAAGGGCAGTTTGCGCTCCTCACCTCCGCATGAATCTGTATCCTGCTCCCTCCATCGCCCTCTCGATCTCTTTTATGTGCTCGAAGCCCCTAGTTTCCAGCTCCAGGTCAACCCGGGTATAGTTGATCGCCACTCCGCTCTCGTTTCGGGCATGATGGATGTGAACCACATTGGCCTCATGCCTGGCAAGCAGCTCCAAAAGCCCGGCCAGCGACCCGGGAGCATCCTTCAGGCAGACGGAAAAACGCATCATCCTTCCCTCTTTCAGAAGGCCTGCTGAGATGATTCTCTCCAGGAGCAGGCTGTCCACATTACCGCCGCTTACCACCAGCACTACACGGCTCCCCTCGGCAACCTGCAGCGATCCGCCAAGTAACGCAGCCAGTGGAGCAGCGGCCGCCCCCTCCGCCAGAATGCGCTTTCTCTCCAGAAGCTTCAATACGGCAGAGGCGATCTGATCCTCATCAACCAGAACGATATCATCCACCAGCTTCTGCAGCAACGGGAATGGGGCCTCGCCCACCTGGGTGACCATGATGGCATCGGCGATCGAGCCCCGCTCCTCAGCCTGGACCTCCGCCGGCCTTCCAAGCTCCAGGGCCTTTCTGGCCGAGGGGCAGGATGCCGCCTGCACCCCCACCACCCTTGCCTCCGGCCGGATGGCCTTGGCTGCCAGGGCAATTCCTGCGATCAATCCTCCTCCTCCCACCGGAACGATTA
The DNA here is from genome assembly GCF_002496465.1 of Methanosaeta sp. UBA356. Taxonomy (NCBI): domain Archaea; kingdom Methanobacteriati; phylum Methanobacteriota; class Methanomicrobia; order Methanotrichales; family Methanotrichaceae; genus Methanothrix; species Methanosaeta sp. UBA356. The sequence goes on from NZ_DAKC01000054.1 coordinate 9,198, forward strand.
TGAGGTCTGCATCTGGCAGGTCCTCCAGGATCTCCAGGCCAACTGTCCCCTGGCCGGCTATGACCTCCTCGTCGTCATACGGATGAATGAAGATCCTGTTCGTCTCCTGGGCCATCCGCCTGCCGATATCTATGCTCTCGACGAGGCTTTTGCCCATCAGCCTCACCTCTGCCTCATAAGCTCGGGTGGCCTCTTGCTTGGAGATGGAGGCCCAGACAGGCATGATGATCGTAGCAGGGACACCGGCTGCACAGGCGGCCAGGGCCACCCCCTGTGCATGGTTTCCCACAGAGGCGGCGATAACCCCTGAATGGATCTTTTCCAGATTGGACTGGAGCTTGTAGGTGGCCCCTCTGACCTTGAACGAACCGCCCATCTGCAGGCTCTCCAGCTTCAGGTATACCTCGGCATTGGCCAATCTGCTGAAGGTGGGGGAGTAGACTAAAGGAGTGCGGATGACCCTGTCCTTGAGGAGATTTGCCGCCTGCAAAACATCGGAGAATTCGATCATAATATCATGATACTACACCGCTGCCTGAAGACTTAATCATTTCCAAAGCTCATTCGGATGGTTTTATCCCCTAAAAGAGACTATAGACAATACAGATGTCTGGCCATCAGTTAAAAGCCAATCAGACAAGAGCCAATCCGAAAAAGGAGGCTTCGGGAAAGGGGGGCAAGAAATCTTCTCAGGTCAGAAGCTTGCGGGAGACCGTCCAGTTCTACATGATAGACTTTAGAACCCCTCTGGGAAAGGCCATTGACATCTTCATCATCCTGCTCAATCTGCTGGTGGTCATGCTCTTCGTCATCGAGACCTATCCCCTCTCAGCGGGCACGCAAGAAATCCTCTGGAGGACTGAGATAGCAGCAGTGAGCCTGTTTATCATCGAATATCTGCTGCGGCTCTATGGCGCTCCTGACCGCTGGGCATATGTCAAAGATGGCTACAGCATCATCGATATCGTGGCCATAATGCCCACCCTGGTTTTGATGGTCCTGCCCGCCACCTTCTTCACCCACGATATTCGGTTCATTCAGACCATAAGGGTGATGGCGGCATTCAGGATATTCAGGTTTCTCCGCTTTATGGCCAAAGATCATCTGCTCTTCGGAATGATCAGCCCGGGGATGATTAACGTCGCCCGTCTGGTGGCGAGCATATTCATAATCCTTTTTGTATATTCAGGACTCTTCTATTTTGTGGAGGAGCCGCTCAATCCTGATGTGCAGAACTTCGGAGATGCCTTTTACTTCGTGGTGGTTGCTGTCTCCACCGTCGGCTTCGGCGATATCGTTCCCTCATCCTCTGCCGGCCGGCTGGTCACGGTGGCCATGATAATCTCCGGGATCATCTTCATCCCCTTCCAGGCAGCGAGGATATTTCGCGCCTGGCTTCGGGCCTCCAGCCAGGACAGGACGGTGATATGCACCAACTGCGGGCTGGACAGGCATGATGTCGATTCTAAGTACTGCAAAAAATGCGGCGAAGCTCTGCCGGAGACGGGAGAGAGTTAGCCGCTTTTGAGCAGTCTGTTCTAGGGAATGCTTTTGTTTTGAATTGTCCCAATCACTCCTTTATCCTCGAATTTCCCGGCGGCAGGAACTGCACGATCTGATCCACCGACGCCACGGACTTCAAGAAGGCTCTGTCCTCCACCTTTAAAGAGAACTGCCGGTAGATCCTCTTTGCCAGGTCGTCAGGATTGAGCTCTCCCGGCTCGATCTCCACCACCGGGTCAGATCCAGGCTTGGCCGCCGATACGGGACCGCCTATAAGAACTCCATCTCTTATGCCCAGGGCTATTCCCAGTGGAACATCCCGGAAGTACCTGCGCTCGCCCCGGATGACAAAGCCGCCCTTCTTCAAAAACTCCCCCGGCTCCGGGGTCTTGCTCACCTGGTCTCCCTTCACCAGATAGCAGTCTGCAGCAGCAAGCCCGCTCTTCCAGGAGGAGGAGTAGCTCACAGAAAATCCGGCCGCCTCCTGCATGGTGCTATCCGGTACCTCTTTGCCCTCGGTCTTAATCACCGTCAGGGGAGCGCCGGGAGCGTCGGTATGCATGGCCAGGTCCCTCCTCTCCAGGTATTTGGCATAAATCTCCTCATTGCTATCCGCATCCCTTCCCCCTAAGACCAGGAAGCCGTCGGAGGAGTAAAACCAGCGGAACCTCTCATACCACTTGGGCTTTCTCCGTCTGTAGTATGAAGAAACGGCGCGGGTCTTCTTGGGAGCGACCTTTCCCGCTTTCAGCTCCTCGGTTATGGCCAGAGCGCTCTGTGCCCCTCTGGCCTTGCGGACCATATCCTTGGCCTTATCGTAGTACCTCTGGGCATTCTGGGGGACGGCCAGTTCGGCATTAAGCTCCAGCTCCTCCCCATCCAGAAAGACCCTCATCTCTCCCCTGCCGTCCAAAGAGAGGATCGTCTTCGCCTGGGGAAGGCCCGAGCCGCTGATCCTCTCCCAGATCTGGTTATAGGAGAAGCCCCGCGTCCGGGCATCGTTCATAAGAGTGAGTATCTGCTCGACGCTGCCATAGAGCTGGTAGATCAGCTCGCCCTTCCGAACCAGTTCCGCCTCCTGGGCCCGAAAATCTTCAATGGCTCTGCGCTGCAGCTCTATCCTGTGCTCCAGAGGATTCTGCCGGGCCGTCTCCTTCTCCCTCTCCACAAAGAAGGCATCCAGGGCTTCGCTTAGGGTGGCAAAACGCTTCATCTCCAGACCGGAATAGAGCTTCAGAGGGCGGGGCAGGACATCTATGGGAGCATCATCCTCGATGACGATATGGGGATCGAGGGTTTCATCCAGGAACACTTCGCTTAATGCCTGATGGACCCGGTCGATCTCTCCAGGGTCCAGGTCGATGGCCTCCTTGTTCTTGTCCACTCCGGCCACCAGGCAGACCTCCTCGCCGTATGTCCCGCCCATATTCAGACCGCGCACTAAAGATCTCACCAGGTCCTGGCCGCTGGAGGCAAGCCAGAGGGCCAGATCATCCCGGGTTATGGTCCTTGGATCGAGCTGGCCGGGGTGGTAGAGATAGGGCTCCCCGGCGGCCATCTTCGTTCCCCGGTAGAGCATCTTTCTGAGCATGCTGAGGATGTTTCTGGATTCATCGAGCAGGATCATGCTCCCCTTGGGAAAGAGCTCAACGATGAGGTAACGAGCAGTTCTGCTTCGCTCCACCTTGATCTCCAGCACCCTATCGAACTGGTGCTGCCTGATATCGACTATCCGGCCTCCGGAGAGGTGGCTTCGGAGCATGGTGGGAAACTGAGGAGGGGTTTTGCTGGCCGGGCGCTCAGCCTTGGTGATATGGACCCTCCTTCCCGTTTCCAGGAGGAGGTCGAGCCGGCCCTCCGCCGGGGACTGAACCGAGAGCCAGATCCGGTCTGAGGATTGCTGATAGGCCTTGCCCATGAACCCCCCCAGGATCCGATCCTGAAGCTCCTTGACCATCGCCGCCACGTCCACATTGCTCATCGCCTTCTTCATGAATGGGAGGATCTAGATCAATCGATAAATAGTTGCGGATCGAGATGGGTGGATCGTGGAAGAGAGACCGCCGGATGAGACGCCGTCTGAAGAGAGAGGACCGGAAGTGATGCTGGGTGAAGACGAGCCGCCGGCAGAGAGGCCTCAAGAGAGAAGCTTTCTGGTCGACCTCATGCTCCTCCGCCTGGCAAGGTGGCTGCGCCTTTTGGGCCAGGATGTGGCCAATCCCGAGAGCGACAGCGATAAGGCACTCCTTGGCCAGGCAAAAAGGGAGAATAGGATCCTCGTCACCAGAGATAAGAGGCTCTTTTCATCCTGCTCAGCTGCCGGGGTGGAGGGCATTCTCATCCGCTCGTCCCGGATCTGTGAACAGATCCTGGAGATGGCCGAAAAGGGGATCGCTCTGAGGATAGATCCCCAAAGGTGCACCCTGTGCAACAGCTCCCTTAAGGAAGCTGAAGGGCGTGATGGGGAGATCTGGATCTGTCCCAATTGCCAGAGGCTATACTGGAGGGGTAGCCACTGGAAGAATATGGAAAAGATGCTAGAAGCTCTTCGACTTCGGAAGCATGAAAGAGAAGTCGATAAAGAAGAATGCAAGGGAGAACATAAATCATAATACAAAAATTATATGCATATATTTACCAGATGCGGAAAATAGACATTATAGGGCAAACTGGATGTGCGGCATATGTTATTATCATTATCACTCTGATGGCACTGGTTGCTGAGGTTTGACTCGAATCTTCAGATAATCCGTGAATTCGTTTTTCATCCGGGTCATCGACCAGAGATGAGAGGAGTTCAGGCAGAACTGTGGCTGGTATTGATACTGATTTCCAGGCAGGGTGAATGGATCAGCAGGCGTGAAGCTGGGAGGCGCTGATTCCAACGTCGTCTCCAAGAGGCACCATTGTCCAGACTCGCACTGGTAGACCACCCAGGCATGCCCGTAGGAACCAGCTGGAGAGGCCACCCGGCCCAAAACCACCCGCACGCACTGCTCTGAGATCCCGCTAGCCAGGAGAAGAGAAGCTAAGAGAAAAGAGGTATCCTCGCAGTCCCCTTTTCCGAGCATCAGCGTCTCCTCGGGAAAGAGCCAGAGGTCTTCCAGTCCAAAGCTGCTCTTGTCGGTGACGTAGTCTATTGACCTGGTCACGTAGTCCCAGCTCCGCCAGGCTCTCATGTCGAATGTCCCTGCCTCGCGGGAGGCAGGAAGGGCCATCTCCTCCAGGGCTCTGGCTATTACCTTGCTATGGGTGTGAGATAGCCAGTCCCGGACGTCAGTGGGAATCAGTATGCCCGAGCTGCCGATTACCACTCTCTTATCATAAACGATCGTGTCCCTGACGATCTCCTCCCCTGCCCAGTTACATCCTGTGATCATGATACCCCCAATCCCATCTATGTTAATAATTTTAGTTCACTATATTTAAAATTATCGAAATTGACTGTTTTTGGATATCGATGCTTGCTAAGATAAATTCATTACATATATTTAATAAAAATTCTATGAGATGAGCAAAGCTTGATCAATCTTGCCATCCAATTTGATATTCAACATGGATATCTTCATGCAGGCGGCGCTGGATGAGGCCCGCAAGGGCTCCAGAGAAGGTGGGATTCCCATAGGAGCGGTCCTAGTTGAGGAGGGACGGATCATAGGAAGAGGAAGGAACAGACGAGTGCAGCAAAGAGATCAGATGATGCATGCTGAGATCGACTGCCTGCGCAATGCCCGGCTGACCGGCGGCTATCACAATGCAGTGCTATATACAACCCTCATGCCCTGCTACATGTGCGCCGGGGCAGTGGTCTACTTCGGGATCAAGAAGGTAGTGGTTGGCGAGGCCAGGAGCGCTCCCGCAGCCAGGGACTTCATGCAGGCTCATGGGATAGAGGTGGTGGACCTAGACTGGGCTGAGTGCAGGATGCTGATGGAGGAGTACATAAGCATGAACCGGAAGCAGTGGGATGAGGTTTTGTCGGAGCTGAACCCGGATCTGCTGATCCAGCAGGAAAAATGAAATATGAGAGAATTGAGAAAGGGAGGCTTTGTGCCGCCCATTGCACTTGTTTTGCCAAAATATTCAGTCAGCCTTCTCCAGATATGCCGCTGCTTCCTCGCTTTGTGTGGCATTATATTGCAGGTAAAGGGAATCATAGCCAGCTTTCTGGAAGGCAAACTGCCAGGTACCGGGTATGCCGCTGATGATGGCGACCCCGGTGGAGTTCGTTGTCCCTGAAAATTCATTTCCATCTCCGTCCTGCCCCGTGATCTGAACATCAGAGAGAATTGGGCCATCCAGACTTCCTTCAAGGACATATACTGCAAGGGCAACCTGTTCAGCCCCAGAGCTCTTTTCAAGGTATGCGGCAGTCTCCTCATTCTCGGTGGCATCATATTGCAGGTTAAGGTCGTCATAGCCATCCTTCTGGAAGGAAAACTGCCAGGTACCTGGAGTCCCGCTGATAACCGCTGCGCCGTCGCTGTCCGTCACTCCAGCAAACTCATTTCCAGTCCCATCCGATCCGGTAATGAGAACTTCGGAAAGAAGAGGACCATCAAGGGCCTCCTCATGAACGTTTATGGTGAGACTTATCTGTTCCTGGCATGAAGCCGACAGGGCCATGCTGCTCAATATCAATAATGCTGTCAGATAATATGCTATCTTCATATCGATTTCTCCTTTCAATTTTCGATCTGCAAATTTTATGAATTGGTATCCACCATCAGGTGAGCAAAGCTGATCCGAGTTCGGAGGATCTTTACGAGCATCCCCGTACTGGGACCTCGAAATCAAGAGATGATTCGTCGATCGGAGCTAACTGCTTTGATGCATCCCTATCTGTGATGAGAACATGGCAGATATTGGTCGCGTCAGGTATACTCCTTACCCTGCCAATCAATCCCTGCAGAGCAGCAACGCTTTTTGCCTGCATTACTACGAAGAACTGGTACTCGCCCAAGATGAGATAGGCTTCTTTTACCCCGCTGACCTTCCTGAGGTCCAGATAAGCCTCGTCCTCATGCCCGCGAACTACCTTTACCATCGCGAAACCAATAACCATTGTGAAACCCCCACCGCTTTAATCAAACTCCGAAATCATTGGAATTCAGTTTATCTTTGCTCCGTTCACCTTTTGTCATTTAACTCCAAAAAGCGGGCCAGGAATTCTGACTCCTGGCCGATCTGATACTCGCTTTTTGAAATTCACCTCGCCATGATCCCTTTGAATGATGGTTTTCCTGCTCTACCTCGGAGCTGCAATATCATTCATAGGACCCATATTCTGGCCCATGCGGGGATTCTGATCGAACGGATTCCGCTTGCCATCCATCATCGACTTGGGAACGATCTTATCGCTCTGTGGATTCTCCGAGTTCTGGCCGCGAGGACCTTCCCTACAATCCGTCATGACCTCAGGACCGATCTTATCATCCTGGCCTGCCTGTGGATTCTTGCAGAACTGATTGGGCTGCTTGCCGTCCATCATGGACTTGGGTGCGCCTCCTTTATTCCGATTCATCCGGCAATCCTGGCATGGATCTTCCCCGCACGAATCTTGCCTGCCATCCATCATCGGCTTGGGGGCAAAGTTACCCTCATAATTATCTGCCATGGCGTTCGTTCGACCCTGCTGCTGGAGATCCGGTGCCTTTTCGCTCATCAGGGACTTCTGACAGGGGGATTCCATCTGCTTTGCACATTCCTTTAGAGCAATTCCATTATCCTGCATTGAAAGGGCTGGGACGATGGAAATACATGCGACCAACAATGCCGCAAATAGTCTAACATATCTCATTCACTATACCTCCACTCAAGATCAACGTCAGCCCTCAGGCTTGAGTTGTCTTGCAGGCAAAGGGAAATCTGAACGATTTAAAAAAGAAGAGCCGTACGAACCGCAAGACACATCGAACGCTGACCCTAATAGCAGACCAATTAGCGTTTTAAAATCAGATTATAGGTTCCTAATGGTTTTATTTCTAATATTATATCACTTTAGCATTTTTATATTGATTAATTGCTCGTAGTTCGATCTAAAAATATAATAAAATCATTCCAGTCCTCTAATTTCGAAATAGAGATCAAAGAGACATTAATAATCTCTCATATATCGTCTTAGGCTCCCGATCCTGCTAACATTAAAATTTCGCCCAATGCTGCCACCTCTGCCTCCATAGCAAGATGCTTTGTTGCTCATCTCCGCCCCGCGCAGCAGGAGGTGATTTGTGCATTCGATTGTAAGATCGATTCTGAGAGTTGATTTGCCTGAAAGGGGGGATTGCATCGTGATATTCCGTATCATCAACCACAGTAATTCAGTTTCGCTAATCTATTTATCCTAATCCATCACTTCATTCAACATGAAAAGCCCATTCCTCACACCACTCATTCTCATATTGCTGGCTGCGATGTCTCCAGCATCTGCACAGACTGCTTCAGATACAGACTACACCTGCTGGCAGTGTCCCGTCTGCGGATATACCGTCATCCTGACGCCGGCCGAGGCTGAGAGCATTGATCCCTACACCCTCTGCCCGAACTGCTATTCCGCATATGCCGGCAACTTCATTCAAGTCTACTGCTCAGGCTATGTTCCCAAGGACGATCAATCCGACGACCCGTATCAGGATAATGAGCAGCCGTATTGGCAAGAAGATGAAATGAACTCGCAGGATTTCGGAGATAACAAAGACTCAGAGGATAGATCGGGCAATGGCCTTGCGCCTGCTCTGGATACAGGCTCAAGCAAAGAGAAGATCCTGATGGTTCTCCCGCCAGATCAGTATCAAAAAGAGGAGCTGAATGTGCCTCGCGACTACTTCCAGAGCATGGGCTACCAGGTTCATCTGGCCAGCAAAGGGGTGAAGACAGCCACCGGAATGAGCGGCGAGAGGACGGAGGTGGATCTGGACCTTGATGAGGTAAAGCTCTCCGATTACATCGCCGTGGTCTTCGTGGGCGGGGAAGGGATCTACTCCCAGGAGCTGAACCGTGACCCGGACTACCAGAAGATCGCCAAATCGGCCAACGCACAAAAGAAAATCGTGGGAGCCATCTGTCTGGGCCCCTGGATCCTGGCGGACGCCGGCCTTCTCAAGGGTAAGAAGGCCACTGCATCTGAGACCGACCATATCAAGTCAAAGGGAGCGATAGTATCAGACGATGCCGTGGTTCAGGACGGAAAGATCATCACTGCTAACGGCCCCTCCGCCTCTCAGGAGTTTGCCGAAGCGGTAGTCGCTGCCCTGCAGGCTTCCTCTCCCACTGATGGCAATTCAGATCAATTGGATAAAACCGAAGCAAACGCAGCTGCATCGAGCAATGCAGCCTCTCAGGCTGCCGCCTGGAGGTGCAAGGTATGCGGATACGTATATAATCCAGCGGAAAATGATGGGGTGGCATTCGAAGATCTGCCAGACACCTGGAAATGCCCCTGCGGGGCCCCCAAGAGCGAGTTCGTCAGAGTCTGAAGCCAGGAATCTGGCACAAAACTTTTCTTCCTTTTTTGAAGATTGCCAGGAATGTGAGGATCTTCCAATGCTACCAGCTCACACATCACGTAATCATTGATAATAAAAATATTTTGTAAGATCCTCTACTCCCTGGGATTGCTCTCTATCCTCTCCAGCTCTTCCTCCTGGCTATCTGATAGATCTGCCTGATAAAACTGCTTGTTCTCTGGTAGATCCATCTCGAAGCCGGATATGCTGTCCACTTTCGCGCTCGCATCCTCGATCTCCAGGTCCAGGAGATGGCCTCCCGCTTTGCGATCTAAAGTGATGAAGTGCAGGTGGTAGCCGGGAACATTCACCCCTTCGACATAGTCTGGGCATCTGAATCCGACCACTGTTCCCTCAACATCGTGAAACTCGAATATCTCTTGCCCTTTTATAGCTTCTTCGAGAGGCGGATAGGGCTTCTCCTGGGCGGGCACGCTTCTTGTCTTGACATAGTCGAATGTGCCGTCGATCCTGATGGCGTAAAACAGATTATCACTCTCTAGCGAATTGTCCAGATAGCCCTGCAGCTCGCTGAGGTTATATCTTCCCCCCAGGTTTATCGTCTCCTCGGCATCAAAGAATGTGACCACGGAAAAAGGCGTGATCATGCTATCGCTCAAGCTATATGCGACACCATCGGATTTCACCTGGTAGAACTGGCCGTCAACGGCAACCATCTCACCATCAAGGGCCTGCACAGTCCCCAGCCCGAAATCGCCGCGCTCGCCAAGTTCTCCAAAAGTCATTGTGCCATCATATACCCCCTGCATAAGCGCGCCAATGGTCGAGGTCTGATACAGGCTGTCGTCCTCCTCAGCCAGCGATCCCTGCGCCATCATCAGAAAGAGGATGGCAATGGCAGCATATTCGCGGTCAAAAGCAATTTTTATATCGCTCATGAGTTCATCACTCCAATGAACCTCTGAAAAAATAGCTTGTTATCTATATACTTATCTCCAAGATATTAGCTACTCGCTATATTCTTTTTGGTTCGCACTCCTTCTTTTTAGTTCGCCCTCCAGCAGGGGGGATCATGCCCAAAAGGATGAATAAAAACAGGCTATTCGCTGAATAATTCGCCTTCAATAGCGCAGTATTGCCCCCACGCCGCCAATAGACTGCAGGAACTCATCCTCCTCCACGAACTCCACCTCTGCTCCCGTCCTCTGGGCCAGCTCGTAGAGCTCCTCTAAGACGTTCACCTGAGAGGTCCTGCCGCCGCACTGGGGGCAGACCTCGGGCCGAGCCCCCTCCTGGAAGTGCTGGCACTTCTCGCAGATCCAGCCGGGGACCACATAATCGGAGAGCATGACTAAAGTGTTGACCCTGCCATGAGTCAGAGCATCTCTGACCGGATCGATTCCGTAGGAGGAAAGCTGGCCCTTGAGCACATTGGACTTCAGCTCCTCTGCCCTCTTCTTGCTCACCGAGCGCTCGTAATCCAGGGCCACCTGGTCGCCCATCTTCACCAGCTCGCTGGGAACTGTGCCCATGGGGACATCCAAGAGGCCTAATACCCGATCCCTGACCTGTGGGGGGAGCAATTCCTTGAGCTGGCTTTTCGCCTCACCCGGTCCGGCAAGCACCAGTCCCCTCATCCCCTGCAGGTTATCCAGATTGGCGAGGTCCTCTGCCACCTGGGTGAGGAAGGACTTGATGGCCCCCTTTCGCAAGCGGTCAAAGCGCATCTGGCTCCATCCACCTTTCTTATGCTTGTTCATAAGGTCGATAGAAGAGCGGCTCATCTCTTCCATGATGCGGGAGCGGATGACAAACAATTTGGCCTCCTGAGAGTCGAGCAGCAAAAGGCCCCAGTCCAGGTAGTCGTCCCTGAGCCTGGCCAGGGGAAGGAGAAATGGCGAGGTGTCCAGGACCACTAGAGGCTCCGCCTCCAGTCCCATCCGGTAGACGTGCAGGAATGACTCCGGGCTGGAGGCTAAGATCACCCTTGATCTCTCTCCTTTCCAGGATGGCGATTCTATTGCCTCCTGGGCCAAAGAGACGGTCTTCTGAAAGGATTCTCGAAGCTCTGAGGGAAGGGACTTTTCCATGACCCGAAACCGGGAGGAGATATGAGAGCGGCTGGCATCCAGATCGGTGCTGCTGGCGCTTTTCATATAAATCGATAAATATATGTCCATCTCATCGTATATCTCCGCGAGGGCTCCCAGGTCGATCTCGGTGACCGCAACCAGATTGCCGGGGGAGATGCTGGTGAACTCGGGCTTGGGCTGCATGGTTCGATAAAGGGGGGAATGGTAGAAAAGGCTGTCCCATTTTGGGAGATCTATGTGAACATTTTATTATTCTTTATAAGAAATTATAGTTACTGCTTCAAGTTAAGTTATCTTCACTTTATAGCCCTCAGAAGCACAACTTTGAATGTCGTCCAGGATCTCATATTCATGGATCTCGATAACCCGATTCCTGGATTTGTCGCCCTCGGCTGCCTTCTGCGAGCCGAAGCTCTCCTTGAATACTCTATTCAGCAGCAACAGGCCAGCCGCACTCAATGTCAACCCCAGTAGCATTGCCATTTTAATTCCTATATTGAGGATCCAGGATATAAGTAATTAACTCTTCTCCCAACTGAAAAACCGTGGAAAAATGGTATCATTAGATGGAAAACTGGGCCAACAGAATAGAGAGGTCGTGAATCAATTATGGGTTGGTATTTAGGCCTGCCGCAGAATTAGGCCTTATTGAATGCTGATTTGCCCAGAATGTCCTCTCTCGGGTGTGTCCGAGAAACCGCAATCGGTAATCGAGTTCCAGAACTTCAACCTATTTTAGGATCACGACCGAATAGAGAAGAAGGAAAGAAAAAAGAGATGACCCTGAGATTTTCCTCCATGCCTTGCTCTCCTCCCTCCTCTGACCATCGCCCTAAAGCTTGTCCACCTGGGCCCGGACCAGATTATGTACCTCGCCAGGGCTGGCCTTGCCCCTGGTCTTTTTCATCACCTGACCCACGATATAGTTCAGGGCCCTCTCGCTTCCCGCTTTATAGTCCGCGACGGCCGCGCTGCACTCCGCCACCGCCTCCGCAACCGCTCGTGCCACCACATCATCCTCCGCCCGGCCCAGGCCGCGGGATTTGATGATCTCCTGGGGCGAGCTGCCTTTCTTATCCAGCAGGTCGCGGATGACCTCCACCGCCCCGTGCTCGGTAATCTTATTCTCGCCGAGCAGCTGCACAATCTCCACCATATGCTCCGGGCTGAAGCTCTCTATCCCCAGATCGCGGTAGTTCAATTCCCCCTTGAGGACATCGGCGATCCAGACCGCGGCCATCCTGGGCGAGGCCCGGGCAGCCACGAACTCATAGAAGTCGGCCAACCGGATCTCCGTGGTCAATGACTTGGCGTGGTCATCGGCCAGGCTGTACTGCCGGACGAACCTCTCCCTCTTCGAGTCAGGCAGCTCAGGCAGAGCCTCCCTTATGGCAGGAACCCAGGAGGCGATGCGCAGGGTCACCAGATCGCACTCGGGGAAGTAGCGGTAATCGTGCGCCCCCACCTTGCTGCGGATGGAGACGGTGATGTTGCGCAGCTCATCGAAGTGTCGGGTTTCCTGCACCACCTTGATGTTCCGCCGGGCCAGGTTCCTCTGGCGGGTGATCTCATAGGAGAGGGCCTTCTCCACTCCCTTAAATCCAGAGATGTTCTTGACCTCGGAGCGGTCGCCGCCCTTCAAAGAGATGTTGGCATCCACTCTCATCGCCCCCTCCAGGGAACCGTCAAAGACGTCCAGGTACTCGAGAATGCTCTTCAACTTATCGAGAAACGCCCGCGCCTCCTTGGGTGAATGCAGATCGGGCTCAGTCACCACCTCTAAGAGAGGCATGCCGCAGCGGTTGTAGTCCACCATGGTGTACTTCGCCTTATCAATGGTCCCGGCATGCACCAGCCTTCCCGGGTCCTCCTCCATATGAGCCCGATTGATGCGTATATTCCTCTCCTGGTCGTCGTCGCCCAGGATCATGATATGGCCGCCTGTCGCCAGAGGATAGTCGTACTGGCTGATCTGGAAACCCTTGGGCAGATCCGGGTAGTAGTAATTCTTGCGGTAAAAGAGGGTCTCCTCCTCGATCTTGCAGTTCAGGGCCAATCCCACTTTTATGCCGCTCTCCACTGCTTTGCGGTTGATCACCGGCAAAGAGCCGGGCAGGCCCAGGCAGACCGGGCAGGTATGGCTGTTGGGCTCGGAGTTATGATATTTGGTCGAGCAGCCACAGAACATCTTCGACTCCAGCCGGTTGAGCTGAACATGAATCTCCAGGCCGATGATGACATCCTCCATCTAGACCACCTCCTCCGGCGTCCTCTCGTGATATGGCGTCGCCGCCTCAAAAGCCTGTGCCGCCTGCAGAACTGCCGCCTCGCCGAAGTGCGGGCCTATGAGCTGCAGGCCGATTGGAAGCTGGCCAGCAAATCCGCAGGGCAGGGATATCGCCGGAACTCCTGCCAGGTTGATGGGCACGGTGAATATGTCAGCTTTGTAAAGAGAGAGCGGATCGTTTATCCGCTCGCCGATCCTGAAAGCGGGAATGGGCATGGTCGGGCTGGCGAGGAGATCGACCTGTTTGAAGGCTGCCAAGAAATCCTCTTTGATCAGGGTCCTCACCTTCAGCGCCTTGAGATAGTAGCGGCCATAGTATCCTGCGGACAGAGCATAGGTCCCCAGTAATATTCGCCTTTTCACCTCAGGACCGAAGCCCTTGCTGCGAATCTCGGAGAAGGTGGTATGCCAGTCCCGGTCCTCCCCAGCCTGGCGCAGCCCATATCGCAGGCCGTCGAAGCGGGCCAGATTGGAGGAGGCCTCGCTCATGGCTATCACATAATAGGCGGCCAGAGCATACTGGGTATGGGGCAGGCTCACCTCCTGCCAGCTCGCTCCCAGTCCCTCCAGGACGGATATCGCATCCCAGACCGACTTCTCTACTTTTTCATTCACCCCTTCCCCGAAGTACTCCTTGGGTATGCCTATCTTCATGCCATCGATCCCCTGGTCCAGATCGGGCAGATAGCTGCTCTTCTCCGCTGAGGTCGAGTCCCGCCAGTCATGCCCGGCGATGACCTCCAAGAGGAGTGCAGTATCCTTTACCGTACGGGTCAGAGGCCCGATCTGCTCTAAGGAGTTGGCATAAGCGATCAGTCCATAACGCGATACCAGGCCATAGGTGGGCTTCAGGCCGACGATGCCGCAGAACGATGCCGGACAGCGCACCGATCCGCCCGTATCCGAGCCCAGGGAACAAGGAGCCTCGCCACCAGCAACGCAAGCCGCGCTTCCCCCGCTGGAGCCGCCCGGAACGCAATCGATATCCCAGGGGTTTCTGGTCGGACCGAAGGCGCTGGTCTCAGTGGAGGTCCCCATGGCGAACTCATCCATATTGGTCTTGCCCATGATTATGGCCCCCTCTGCCCGCAAACGCTCGATCACATGGGCATCATATGGCGGGATGTATCCCTGCAGAATCCTGGAGCTGCAGTTGCTCTCAATCCCCTTGGTCGATATGCACTCCTTGATGGCGATGGGAACTCCGGCCAGGAGCCCCTTCCCCGGATTTTGATCAAAGCTTTTTGCCTCTTTTAAAGCCGTTTCCTTAGCCAGGGTGGTAAAGGCATTGAGCTTACCCCTCTCGATCCTCTCATAGAGCTGGGAGAGATACTCCTCTGCCGATCCGGCCAGGAGGGTTGCCTTAAGCTCGGACAGCATAATCACACTATCCTTGGGCTCTTGAAGTAGCCATTTTCGCGTCGCGGCGCATTAAAAAGCGCCTCATCCTGAGTGAGAGAGCCTCTGGCTATATCCTCTCTGAAGATATTGGCAAGGTCAACCACCCGGTAGGTGGGCTCCACTCCCTCTGTGTCCACCAGATCCAGTTGATGGAAGTACTCCAGAATGGAGTTGAACTGCTCCACCAACTCATCCTTCTCCTCTTCTTCGATCTTGATGCTGGCAAGCCAGCTGATGTGCTCCACATCTTCTCTGGTGATCATGTCATCCCACACATATAACCTACTAGATTCGGCAGCTAGATTCGGCATTCTAATATAGCGACTTTTGCCCACTGAGCCATGCTGATTGCCCGCAAGCGAAAGGTTGTTGTGCCATTTTCCGCTATCTCTTTTGTCTTCAGGCCCAAGATCACCTTATTGGATATAAATGCTCTTTTATCAGCAGCACTGCGATATCCCTCCTTCTGGAGGCCTGCGGGCCAAAAGGCTTAAGCATCCTGATACAATAAGATGGGAAGCGATATCAAAAATTGGATAATGATCTATGAAAAAGAATGATGTTGTGGTTATTGGTTCAGGGATCAGCGGCTTATTGACTGCACTTGCCCTTTCCCGGGAAGGAAAGAAAGTGCTGATTTTGGAGAAAGAGGACTGTATCGGCGGGGTCTGCAGGTCTTATGAGGTGGATGGCTATCGCCTGGACACCGGCCCTCATGCCATAACCAGGTTAAAGAGCGGTCCGCTCAAGGTGCTGATGGACAGGTACTTCAGGGTTGTTCCTCAGTTTGCTCCCTTTGGAAAGTACTACGTGCGAATCGGGGACGAGGTCAAGCCTTTCCCCTGGAGCATCAACTCCTGGCTCACATTCAGCCTGATTCCCATGACTGACAGGCTGCTATTGATGAGGGCGCTCTTCAATACCCTATACCTCTTGAACTCAGGCAAGGACTTCTCCAATATACCCCTATCCGCCGTCCTTCCCAATGCACTATCAAGCACCACCAGGAGATTTTTGGACTGGCTGTGCTACTTTATGGTGGGCACATCAGCGGATAACGCTCCCATATCCCGGTTCATTGACAACAAGATCCACAATACCCATTCCGTGCCCTATGTGGGAAAGCTGTACGACCTGTTCATAACCGATGGGGCCAAAGACCAGGGATACCCAAAGGGCGGACTCCAATCCATAATCAACTCCGTCACCTCCTCATTTCCTGAGGGCAGGGTGAAGATAATCACAAATGAGAGGGTCGTGAAGATCGAGGGCATAAGGCGTGAAGATCAGGTGTTCCGGGCGGATCAGGTGATCACCAATCGGGATAGCTACGAATGCGATACCGTCGTTTACTCGGGATTCTCTTCCAGACTGCCGGATCTAGTCGATGACCTGCCTTCTGAATACACCGAGAACCTCTCCTCGATCAAGAAGGTAAAGTCCCTGACCATATGGCTGGGCCTGACCAAGAGGCTGTTCCTGAATTACGGCTCGGAAATGTGGGTGGACTCGGATCCATATGCCTGGGTGGTTCCCACCACCAACTACGATCCCACATTGGCGCCAAAAGGCAATCATCTCGTAGGCTTCGCATTTACCCTGGATGGCGAGTATGATATGGCGAAGATAAAGAAGAAAGCCTTTCAATCAATCGTCCAGAAGGTTCCGCATATCGAGGATCATATCGATATGATTCACTACCAGGAGCTGATACCAGAGAAAGCATCCTGGGGATTGAACCTGGGATTCGGGGACGTGAGAACCCCGGTGAAAAACCTTTATTGCGTGGGAACTGACACCGAGAAAAGAAGCGCAGGGGTCAACCGCTCGGCATACTCCGTTCTGAAGTGCCTGGATCTCATGAGATCGGACGGAGTGCTGCATTAGAGTCATCTGATGCTTCGTCATTGCTCCTTTACTCTAGCCTTTCCTCTGAGCATAGCCCCCGGATCAATCCCGCTTTTCCAGACGGCACTCCTAATCCCTTTCGATCTCCTCTTTTCTGGACGTGTGCATCGAACGATCCTCTCTCCAGCAGATCCATCTGCTGAGCATAAATATATAAGTATTTAGAGCCTTAAAATAGATGTTCGGAATTCAAACCGCCTGCTTTTAGCTCAGGGGAAAACCAAAGCGCATTCTGAGCCGATCGGATGGCAGGAGAGTATTTGAAAGATATTCGAAAGGAATGATCGGAAATGAAAAATTATAAAACACCTTCCACCCTGATTCTGTTGATGCTTTTGGTCGGCATCACAGGTTGCATTGGCAATGAGGCCGATCCCTCCACCGACGCAGGCGAGGCGTCCATCTCCGCCCTGGAAAATAAGAGTCCTCCCACCTTGGGACTGAAGCTGATAGCCACCGGCCTGACTGCGCCCGTGCAGTATATCAGCTCAGACGACGGCCGGATGTTCGCCGTCGATCAGACGGGGATGGTTGAGGTCTTCGATGAAGATGGCCGGATGCAGGAGGGCCCCTTCATGGATCTTCGCGACCGGATGGTCGATCTATCCCCGGGCTACGATGAACGGGGGCTGCTGGGGATGGCGTTTCATCCCGATTTTGTCGAGAACGGTCGGGTATTCGTATTCTACAGCGCCCCTCTGCGAGCGGGAGCTCCGGAAGGCTACAGCTGCACCAACCGTCTGTCTCTTTTCACAGTATCTGAGGACGATCCCGATGCAGTCGATATGAGCAGAGAGAGGGTCATCTTCCAGATCGACAAGCCCCAGATGAACCATAACGGCGGGGCCATCACCTTCGGCCCGGACGGCTATCTGTACCTGCCTTTGGGCGATGGCGGCGGGGCAAATGATCAGGGGCCTGGCCACTCCGAGGGAGGAAACGCCCAGGATACCTCAAGCTTCTATGGCAAGATTCTGAGAATCGATGTGGATTCGGCGGCTGACGGCTACGCCATTCCCCCGGACAACCCATACCTCAACGACTCCGCTTATCTCCCTGAGATCTGGATTTTGGGCCTGAGAAATCCCTATGGCATCTCCTTTGACTCACATGGGCGCTTGTTCGTTGCCGATGCCGGCCAGAACCTCTGGGAGGAGGTGGACCTGGTGGAAAAGGGTGGAAACTACGGCTGGAACATCCGGGAGGGGACTCATTGCTTCGATCCGGAGAGCCCGAATGACTCGCCTGCCAGCTGCCCGGAGGTAGGGGCTAAAGGGGAGCCGCTCATAGATCCCATAATCGAGTATGATCATGACAACCATACCGTGGTCGTGGGCGGGTACCTGTATGAGGGCCAGGATCTGACTGATCTCGTTGGCAGCTACCTCTTCGCCGACTGGTCCAGCAACTTCGATCAGGGGGATGGCAGGCTCTACCTGGCCCGGCCGGAAGCATCAGATGAAGGGCTCTGGAAGGCGGAGGAGATAACGATCGCCGGCCGTCCGGATGGAAGGATTGGAGAGTTCATCCGCGCCTTTGGGCGAGACGGGGAGGGCGAGATCTACCTCCTGACGTCAGAAGTTCTGGGCCCCTCAGGAGATAGCGGGAAGATCTATAAGCTGGTTAGAGCTGAAGAGCAGGCGCCGGCCTGAGAACGGCAGCTCTCAGCTTTTTCTGACCATATCCTCTGGCCCTGCCTCCTCCATCTGCATTGCCCCATCTTCACCCTCATCGCCCAGACGTAACGCTTCGCTGCCCTGTCCGCAGCTCTCATGTTCAAGCTGGATGGTGGTATGCTCTATTCCGAAGAGATCATGCAGGATTCCTTTGATCTCCTCCATTATCGCCTCCCCCTGTGAGATCATCTGGTCCTCGATCACCGCATGGGCGCTGAGTATGACATGGGCAGAGCACACCCCCCAGACGTGCAGGTCATGGACCTGGAGCACACCGGGAACGCTGCCGATGGCCTGGGATACATCCTCAAGGTTGATGCATGCTGGAACACCCTCCATCATGATACGAAATGAGTCCCTTATGAGCCGGTAAGAGCTGGCGAATATTATCAGGCTGATGATGATGCTGGCTATGGGATCGGCCTGGGTCCAGCCAGTCTGCCAGATGATGATTCCTGCCACTATGACGCCCAGAGAGGCGGCAGCGTCCCCCAGCACGTGAAGCCTCGCTGACCTGATATTGAGATCCTCGGAGTGATGGGGGCCGTGATCATGGTGATGGAGGTGGCCGCCTCCCAGGATGTAGGCCACAATCAGGTTCACTATCAGGCCGAAGGTTGCCAGCAAGAGAAGGTCAAGCCCCTTCACTGGTGCCGGCACTAAGAGCCTTTTGTATGCCTCCACCAGTATCCCCAGGGAGACGAATCCTAGCGTCAGTCCATTGGCCAGGGATGCTATCACCTCAAAGCGGTGAAAACCGTAGCTGTATCGCTCGTCCGCCGGCATGGTTGAGAGGCGGATGGCCAGCCAGCTGAGAAGGATGGCGAATATGTCCAGGAAGACATGAGCGGCATCTGAGAGCAGGGCCAGGCTGCCGGTCCACCAGCTGCCTATGGCCTCCACTATGAGGATGGTGCAGGTGAGGAGGATGGCGAGGAGAAAGCGTCGCTCGACCGTTTTTATCTCATGGTTCTTCATCTTCCCTGGCACCAGGATGTTATTGCCAAATCCGATCCAGATAAGCCTTTACCAATAAAAAGTATTTGCAGCTTGATGCCGCGCAGGCGCTGTCTTCATCCTTCGATAAGACCGTCATTGCAGAAGATATTCCTTGCCTCCTGGAAGGAGAGATCTGCGGGAGGGACTATGATGTCCGAAGGAATGACCTCCTGGACGCTTATGGGCTTCCCCAGCTCTTTGACCATGGAGATCATTCTGACCAGCTCCTGGCAAAAGCCATCTTGATCGCCATTCTTCACATGATCCACTATCTGATTGTCAATTTTATTCAGATCGCCCAGATTGCTGTCATCAAAGCGGAACTGACCCTCTCCCAGGATTCTGATAATCATTTATTCATCTCCGCCTTCAATCTGGCCATCTCATCATCTACGGTGTTCTTGGCCTTGACCCGTGCCAATTCACTCTCGATCTCATCCCCTCCCGAGTAGTCGGTGAGAGTTCCGGATTCCAGGAGCTCATCCAAAGCAGCAGAGCGGGCTTTCATATCCTCAGTCTTCTCTTCTGCTCTCTGAACCGCCAGGCCTACATCCGCCATCTCCTCGCTTATACCGGTCACGGACTCGGTGATCTTGACCTGAGCATCGGCGGCAGTATACTGGGCTTTGATGGTCTCCTTCTTGGTGCGGAAGGCCTCCACCTTGGTGGCCAGGCGGGTTTCGGCTGCCTGCAGCTTCTGCTGCTGATTATTCAGTTCATTTATCTCCCCTTCCAGGGTATTCAGCTGGGCCTGCATCAAGGCCTTGCTCTCCAGGGCCTTTCTCGCCAGGTCCTCCCGGCTGGCAGAAATGGCCTCCTTTGCCTGGCCATCAAGCTTATCGATGTTCATCTGAAGCTTGGCCTTCTGCAATTCAAGCCTCTTCTTGGAGGTGGTCACCTCTGCCACCCCTCTCTTGACATTCTGCAATAGCTGCAGTTGCTTTTCATAAGAGACCTCAAGGACCTCTCTGGGATCCTCTATCCTGTTCATGATCTTATTCATCTTTGCCTGCACGACAGCGCTCATCCGCTCTAAGAAGCCCATATAGATCCTCCTTCAGCCTATCTGTTATCCACCGTTTTCTTGATTGGATGCAAATTACATATACCAATGTCATTTTTGATATTTATAGGCTCTCGTGCAACGGATGCCATTTATGCTGCAATTGTGCAAAGGATGTGGCTAAAAGGGAAAGGATGAATTACGATGAAATAGGTTTGAATCCGGAGGTGAATAGATGAGAAAGTCCATATTAGCTCTTCTTTTGGCCCTCTTCGCCATCATGGCATTGGCAGCACCGATCTATGCCGAGGATGATGATGACGATGAGGATGATGAGGAAGAGAACGAGGCTTCCAGCGAGAGAGAAAGCGACTCTGATGAGAAGAGCACTCCGGGATTCGGATTTGCATTTGCAGTGGCAGGCACGCTGGCAGGAGCTCGCTTAATCAGATCTAAAATCCATTGAGATCGTTTGATATCGATCGCTTGAGATCAATTGATCTAATCTTTTTTTCGGCTCCTCGCTATTTGGTTTGGGAATTTGAATCAGAAATTCTCTGTTCCTCTGTGGTGAAACGCGATGCACTGACCCAACCACAGAAACACAGAGGAACAGAGAACATATTCTCCGCCTGAACTCACCCCCATAATTCAGCGAAGAGCCTTTTTTTCCAACCATCGAAACGGTTAAGGTCTATTCGATGCCAATTGGCCATCATGAGTTTTTCATTCTTTCCTGCAGTGGACCTGCGAGGCGGCAAATGCGTGCAGCTGGTGGGAGGAGTACCAGGAACTGAGGTAGTGGCCCTGGACAATCCCCTCGCCCAGGCAGAGCGCTGGATCGACGAAGGCGCTGACCACCTGCACATCATCGACCTGGACGGGGCGATTCAGGGCAAGAGGGCGAACGCCCCCATCCTCGCTCAGATCGTAAAGGAGCTGGACGTCTATATCCAGGTAGGGGGGGGCATTCGGTCAGAAGAGGAAGCGAGGGATGTTCTCCGCCTGGGCGTAGATAGGGTGATCCTGGGAACTGCCGCCCTGAAAGATCCCGATATGATCGCCCAATTGGCTGAGGAGCACGGTCGGGAGAGAATTATGGTGGCCCTGGATGTTAAGCGAGGGGATGTCACCACCGAGGGCTGGCAGAAGACCTTAGGCAAGAGGGCGATGGAGCTGGGCAGATTGTTCGAGGATAAGGGGGCGGGGTCCATCCTCTTCACGAACATCGATGTTGAAGGCAGGGAGCGAGGAATCGATATCCAGCCTACACGAGAGCTGGTGGCAGCCCTCAGAATACCGGTTGTCGCTGCCGGCGGGGTCACCTCCATCGATGACGTCCTCGCCCTGAGGGATGCTGGGGCTGCAGGAGCCGTGGCTGGGACGGCCATTTACACCGGAAAATTGAGCGTCTCAGCTACTCTGCAGGCCCTGCGAAGATAGGTGATGGTAAATGGCGAAAAGAAATGGAAGAGGATTGGGATTATTCAGAGATTGTAGGGCCCAGGCCACAGTTAACCTGGACGGATCAGGCCAGGCAAAAGCCGCCTCCGGATCGGGATTTCTTGATCATATGCTGCTCGCCCTGGCCCGCACGGCAAATATTGACCTGGTGGCGGAATCAGAGGAGGGCTTGTGGAGAGCCCAGACATTAGGAAGGGCCATCGGCCTTGCCCTGGATGATGCTCTGGGAGACAGGAGCGGAATATGCCGTTACGGCTCGGCCTCGGTTCCCATGGACGAGTCTTTAGCGGACGTGGCTCTGGACTTCAGCGGGCGGCCCTATCTGATCGTCTCCGGAGAGTTTCAGGGGGAGAGGATCGGGGATTTCGAGGCCATGCTCCTTGAACCCTTCCTGGAAGAGCTCTTTAATGCAGCCGGGATGACGGTTCATATCCGCTTCTACGGGGAGAACGATCATCATAAGATGGAATGCATCTTCAAGGCCCTGGGACTTGCCCTGCGCCAGGCGGCGGCAAAGGGTGGAGCGGGCATCCCCAGCACCAAAGGAGTAATCTGAGGGTAGATCGGAGGTAAATCTGAGGTCAGATAGAGATCAAAATAGTTTCTCTATCTCTTTCAGATCGATTCTGGCCGTGGAGTCCAGGCTGAGGGGGGTTAAGGATACCAGCTTGTCCTGATAGATGGTCTGCACGTCAGTCCCCTCCTCGTCGCAGCATATCAGCTCCCCATCAATCCAGTAGTAAGGCCGGCCACGGGGGTCAAAACGCTCCTGCACAGCCGTCTTGAAGATCTTCTTAGCCAGGCGGGTCACTTTTATCTCCGTCTCCTCGCTGGCACCGACTGGGACATTCAGGTTTAAGAGATCCACTCCTTCAGGAAGGCCGTGCTCTAAGACCCGGGTCGCTACTCGGCGCAGAAATAGAGCTGCCACATCAAAGCTGTGCTTGGCTCCATGATGCATATCGAACTTGTCGCCCTGATCAACGGCCTGAATTGAGGCAGCAATGGCGGGAATGCCGTAGCTAGCAGCCTCCAGAGCCGCTCCGATGGTCCCGCTCGTGGTAACAGTATCGGTGCTGATGTTCTCTCCCACATTGATTCCCGAGATGACCAGATCAGGCATCTCCTTAAGGATGGCGAAGATGCCAATGATGACCGAATCCACCGGCGTTCCAGTGACCGCATAGGCTTTAAAGCCGTTCAGGTTCACCTCTGCGAAGCGAAGCGGCTCAAAGACGGATATAGATCTTCCCACGCCGCTCTTCTGTCCCGAAGGCGCGGCTACCGTCACCTCCCCCAGGCCTCGAACGCTCTTTGCCGCCGCCTCGAGACCGGAGGCATAAACGCCATCATCGTTGCTGACCAGTATGCGATGCATCGATTGAGCCTTGAGCATCCTATCGGTATTAAACTATCCCCCAAACCGGATAAATCGCGATATGCCCACTGGACGTGGCCGTCTTCATGACACCAATGTGGGCTGCCAACTGGAAAGCCATGGGCAGGAGGGGTCGGCCTAGCGCAGAAATAGAGATATGCAGTCGATGCTGAAGGGAAGCGGCCTGACCAAGGTGGCCAGGATTGACACTGGCCTCTCTTGAGAAGGGCTTTGATGAGAGCGTCGAAGACTTTGCCAGGCAGTTTGGACTGAAGAAGATCCAGCTTGAAGGAGGAACGGCGGTAGCGGAGAGGAGCTAGCAGCAGACTAATAGGCAATTAATGAAGTGCTGGGCAATGCACGGAGATCGAGATGCTTCATGCCAAAGCTAAATTTCTGCGCAGGATAAATATCACGTCCCGACCGGGATTCGAACCCGGGTTGAAGGCTCTCTGCGCGAAAAATGCTCCGCAGGCCTCCGGGATATCCACTACCCCATCGGGACAAGAACACCTCTGATGGCATGCTTCAGGTTATTAAGCTTATTGGCATGATGCCCTGGTCTGTGCCGTCCTGATAGCCCGCAGAAAGTCGATCTTCCTGAACTCCGGCCAAAAAGGAGCGCAAAAGTAGGCGGCGCACTCATTGCCATTGGCCTGCCAGGGAAGGAAGTTCGATGTGCGAAAGTCCCCCGCCGTCCTGATGATCAGATCCACCTTGGGAACGGAAATGCCGTCCTGGGGATAGAGATGCTGGGCGATGATGGTCTCATCGAGATCCTTAGATCTGATCCTTCCCTCCTCCACCAGGTGGGCTAAGGAGCGTGCGGCATCCACCAGCTCCCTCTGACCTCCGTAAGCCAGGGCCACATTCAGATACATCTTCTTGTAATCCTTCGTGGCCTCCTCAGTCAATCGGATCTCCTCCTGCAGATCAT
>NZ_DAKC01000028.1:0-5970 GCF_002496465.1 Methanosaeta sp. UBA356
GCCCTGGTGGGCTTTCAGGACTACTTGATTATTCCTTTCATTCTGAATACGGATTCCCCTATAGCGAGAGGCTTTTCGAGGATATTCAGATCCTCGTTGCCAATGGCATGATCTATCAGGACCAAAGACACTATTGCGATAAAGGTAGATGGCTTCAGCGATACGAATATATGCTAACGGGAGAAGGATTGAATTATTCTAAATCAATTATAATCGCCTATGAAAGAGAAGCGGAATTAATTAGAGACTATCTTAAACTGGAACGGCATAGCATACCATATGACGTAGTCAGCATATTTATAGGAAGATATTTGAACTAAGTTTCTAATCTGTCAAAAAGTGCACCTTTTATACCGTTATCCTTAAATTTAAAAATATCAAGCAATAACTGCTTACCGAGATGCTTAAAAATACAGATAAATATAATAATATAAATATGAAGGAAAAATTATGACTTTGCTGTATCATTTATTGCGCGACGGTTATTTCCCAAAAGAATTACCACCTGTCTATAATACATATTCTTATTCCAAGTTGATGTGTATGAAACCTTTACCTTCAGATTTTGATGAAAAGAAAATTACAAAATCAGTAGAACATAATATAGCTCTTGTTGGTACATCCAGGCGAAAATTAAGCATACCTAATCCAATTGCATACTTCTTTTTATGCAAAAAAATTGATGATAGTTGGAATGAACTTGAGAAAATCGCAACCAGTTCACAGCTTTCAAAAAGCAAGCCAATACGTGCAACTAATCCGATTGATAGGGCCCTTAAACCGAACAACCCAATTAATGACATTCCTAAATGGCGAGCTCAATATAGGATGGGATCTAGATATCTCCTAAAAGCGGATGTTAGAAACTACTATCGTTCCATATACACCCATAGTATTCCATGGGCAATGCACACTAAATCGGTTGCAAAAATTAGAAGAAATTCCCACGATTTGCTGGGCAATAATCTCGATAAATTGGTCAGGAATTGTCAAGATTCTCAAACAATAGGCATTCCAGTCGGCCCAGATACATCATATTTAATTTCAGAAATCTTGCTTTGCTGCATTGATAATATTATTATAAAAGAATTCAGCGAGAAAACTAAATCTGAACTAAAAGGCTTTAGGTGGATGGATGATTACGAACTATGTTTCTCTAATTCGCATCATGCAGAGATCGCCCTTAATTGTATCGAATCAGCATTATCTCAATTTGAATTAGGATTGAATCCTAGCAAGACGCAAATTAGAGAGCTACCGATTGCTCTCGAAGAACATTGGGCAAGAGAACTAAGAATTTTTCAAATCAGAAATAGCGAAGCTCAGCTTAATGATGTAATAGGCTTTTTTAGTAGAGCATTCGAACTTGCAAAGGAAAATCCTGAAAGACCAGTATTGAGATACGCGATCCGTAGATTCAGGAATTCGATGCTTACAGATAAAGCATTAAAAAAAACTGTATGGCCAATATTGCAGGATCTGATGCTGGAATGTGTAATCAACGAACCTGGAACTATAAGCCATGTAATAAATATATTTATAAAATTCTCCAATAATGCTGTACTTTCCAACTTTTCGCTTTATTTATAATATACACTGATTATTTTAAATCTTAAACGTGATCTTAAAATTTAAAGTTTTTATACTTGGATTGATTTTACTCGCATGGGAGTAGAATGATCAAAATAGTAAAGGCACCATTACAATTAGAGCCGTTCTTGAATAATTTTGAGGACCTCTTTACCAAACCGAGCTATTGCTCATTTCGCGACCTATGCGGGGCGCTGAGCGTATGTGATAAATCCAAGACCGTTGCCAACCTATGTGATACTATGGCGGATTGCAGTAAAGGTAAAAAATCACGTTCTTCGTATAATTGGTTTTTAAGCGATGCTAATTGGGATGAGAATGAGGTTGCGCAGCGCAAAGTAGATCTTTTCATCGATAAATTATGTTTAAAAAGTAATGATAAAATACTATTAATAATTGACGACACATATAAAGAAAAGAATGGAATCCAAACGGATGGTGTAGGCAGATTTTACGATCATAGTAAAGAATCCTACATTTGGGGTAACAATTTTGTTACATCTGTTATCCAGTCAAAGGGATTATTCATCCCCCATAAAGCTAAGATGTACTTCAAGAATAGCGACGAATGTGTGAATTTCAAGACAAAGCTGGAAATTGCCTTTGATGAGATAATTGAACCATTGAAGGTCCCAAAAGGAATGAACCTCTGTATAGTTTTCGATAGCTGGTGGTCATCCGAAGAATTAATTAATAAATGCATAAATTTAGGGCACAGCGTAGTTTGCCAAATCAAATCCGATAGAAAAGTTGGGATAAATAACATCATGAATTTCCAAGTTAGGGAAATGGCAAACCAAATTGATGAAAAGCATTTTACCAAGACAATTATCAATGTCCGAGGAAAGAAAAAGACCTATTACACATTTGAAAAGAATGTCATAATTGATCGCATCGGAGAGGTCAAACTTGTTATCTCCAAAAGAAAAAGAGACGGAGTAACAAAGTATATCATAAGCACCGATAAATCCCTTTCTCCGAAAGAAGTCATATCTATCTATGAGGATAGGTGGGATATCGAAACAGCCCACCGAGAAACAAATCAAAAATTGGGATTCAAAGATTATCAATTACGGGATAAAAACACTATTGAGAGATTTATCCAACTTGTCTTTTCAGTATGGGCTGCAATTCTCTTCTGGGAAATGGACAATCCACCAGCAAAAGACGGCTCAAATCCAAGAACAATGGGCGAGATGATCGATCAAGTAAAAATGCAGGCACTCGGAGAAACATTTGAATACATTATGATATATTTTAATTTGCCTGTGCCGAAAGGCGGACTACTTCATGTGCTTAAGGGTCTAGGATTAAAAATTTAATGTTGAATATGTTATGAATAATAAAAAATTAGGAGAAACTTGGAAAGTACAGAATAATGGTTATAAAATGAGATTGGACCAGCTAAGGGATGTTCTGAATTGTCAAATAAATAACCATGCACCGCTTGGGCATGGCAGCGAAGTCGCATGGTCTCTTTGGGGAGCTATTTTATTTAATCTGCAGCTAAACACTGAATCATCCAAAGCAATTAGCAAAATAGAAGATTCTATTGTTGCATTGTTGGCTCTTGATGCTGAATCGCGAGGCTTATTTGAAGAACCTCTCGAAAAAAGTCATTGGTCGCAATATATGAATAATGATTCACTCTATGGAGAACAATGGCTTTTATCGTACGAAGCAAATGTCGAGAATTGGATCTCTTCAGAAGACAAGAACCACGTTAATTCAGATAATATATTTAAATATTTAAAAAATAATGGAGTTAAATTTTATAACACATCTATTACTATAAAGAAGATGCCTTACAAACCAGTATCGGAAGAAGGAAATTATTATAACCTGAGCAATTAAATTATCAATTCCAAGAGGTATGCAAACACTAACCAACAGCCTTGAAAGCATTAATAAGGAGCTAAAACGAAGAAGTCAGAATTTGGGCGTACTCAAATAATCTATCGCTTTTGATTATGAAATATACTACCAAGTATTCCTCAGATAGCGGCCATAATGAATATAGTCAAGAACCCAAAGAATGATACTTATTTGCCATGTTATGACGCCAATGCATGTGGATTATTAGCTTCAATCTTTGGGTGCTGCACTATAATACTGGCGCTGCAAAAAAAAAGATGAGATTTCGCTATCTAGCTCATCTTGCCCTTGGTGTAGGGGGTGCCCTTGACGACCTCAACCGGCGTTGAGGGATTCCAGTCATCTTTCAGGAACTGATAGATGTTTCCCCCTTCGACCGTATATGTGGCTAGGCTGGTATTGGTTGCATTGTTGGTGTCGTTTTGCAGGAAATCCAAGATGGCATATGTGGTATTGGTGGTGTTATTGTTGAAAGATTTCTTGGCATACAGAGGGGCGCTGGCAAGAGGTGCCACGAATGGGGTTGGCGCCCAGCTATCATTCAGGAAAGCAGCAATGGATGGAGTAGTCAGCAGAGATTCATCCCCCGCTTCATTGATCTCTCCATTATCGAACGGCGCAGGATCCTTGCTCATGCCGCCTGGCATAAGCCCAACCAGAGCAATCAGAGCAATCAGTACAAGGATAATGTGTCTCATGAGTCCTGCATTATCCATCAGGTATCCATAAAGCTTTCCGTCGGTAAAACTATATTCTCGATCAAGATCGGTTATCCTGAATGCATTATGGTGAGAAGGGAGTCGATCAGTCCGCCAGGGCTTTAAGCTCTTCTGTAGTCGATTCTGGGTGCTCTGCCAGATATTTCGCCACAATTGGCCGGTGAACGAGCTTGCAGTCGATGCAGCTCCAGAACCTCTTACCCCTCTTTGTTCTCACGAACCTGCCCAGCTCTTCATCCCTGCAGGGATAAAGGGGGCAGAAGCAATGGGTGCAGTCCTGACCTTCGAAATGGTGGCAGGGATAGTATTCGCAGTTGAACTGGCCCGTGGCCTTGACCGGCTGGTCCAGCGCCTCCCTTATCAGACAGGGATCGTCTGTTACTAGACCGTCCGCCCCCAGCCGGAGAAGCCAAGCCGCCTGAGCTACCGTATTGACCACCCCCGGGTAGACTTCAAGGCCCTTCTGATGCGCCTCCTTGAAAAGACGGGGATTTACCTTTTCTGGAAATATGGCATCCGCATCAGCCCAAAGGGCCAGTTCTACCGGCTTTATGGGCAGTGAGGTGATAATAATGCCGGTTTTAAGATCGGAGATATCCTTGATCTCGCGCAGGCTGGCGTGATAGGAGGAGGTGATGATGCTCTTTTTCTTCGGCACGGCATCAGCCACCAGGGCTTCCAGGCCCTCTTCTTTCATCTCCACTACCACCCCCAACTCCAGCTCTTCTGCCAGGGATAGAGCCTCTGCCAGAGTGGGAACTGGCTCATTTCCGGCATGGATCGCCTTAAGCTCAATGCAGTTCAGATCCTGGACCATTCCCTTGCCGTCTGTGGTTCTGTCCACGCTATCATCATGCATCAGCACGAGCTTTCCGTCCCTAGAGAGCCTCACATCCATATGGACATAATCCGCAAGGCAGCGCTTCGCGGCTCTTATCCCTTCCAGGCTGTTTTCTGCGGCAAGCGCGCGGGCTGTGCGGTGACCTATCACCAGAGCCATTGAAATGAATTCGCCTGGAAAATATATCACCTTTTGCCTGATTCTGGCAAAGGATTATACTGCAAGAGGGACAATCGACATGCAAATGCTTGAAAATCTTGAGAAGTTCACCAGGCTTAAGAGGGATGTTGCCCAGATAAATGTCGATCCCCTGCAGAGAGGTGGAATATTGACTCCCGAGGCAAAGGCCGCTCTGGTGGAGTGGGGCGATGGCTACTCCATCTGCGATTTTTGCGCCGGGATGCTGGATCACATAAAGAATCCTCCGGTGGAGGAGTTTGTGCACAGCATCCTCCCGGAGTTCCTGGACATAGATGAGGTAAGAGTCACCCATGGCGCGCGGGAGGGGAAGTTCGCTGCCATGCATTGCCTGTGCCAGAAAGGGGATTTCGTGGTGATGGATGGCAATGCCCATTACACCTCGGTTCTGGCAGCGGAGCGAGCGGGACTTAATGTGGAGTATGTGCCCCCCAGCAAGGAGCCGGATTATGCCATAAGCTCTGAGGGATATGCTCTGGCTATAGAGAGAGCCTATGAGAAGAAGGGAAACGTAACCCTGGCCCTCCTGACCTATCCCGATGGCAACTACGGTAATCTGGCTGATGCGCGAGCGATAGCTGATGTCTGCCACGATTACGGTGTGCCGCTCCTTCTCAATGGCGCCTACTCCGTCGGCAGGATGCCGGTGAAGGCTCGGGAGTTGGGGGCAGACATAATCGTAGGCAGTGGCCATAAGTCCATGGCCGCCTGCGGGCCGGTGGGCGTCCTGGGAGCCTCGGAGGAGTA
>NZ_DAKC01000028.1:6247-9141 GCF_002496465.1 Methanosaeta sp. UBA356
CTCATTCCCAACAGTGGTAGAAAGGGTGGGCCGCTGGCCCGAGGAGCTGGAGAATGCCCGCTGGTTTTCCAGCGAGATGGAGAAGATGGATCTGGTCCAGGTGGGAGATCGGCCGCATAACCACGATCTGATGTTCTTTTTGACCGAGAGGCTCTATGATATATCTCAGACTGCAAAAGGAGGTCGCTACTTCCTCTACCGGGAGATGAAGGATAGAGGAGTGTGCGGCATCAAGCCTGGCCTCACCCGCCAGTTCAAGCTGAGCACATATGGCTTGGGCCGTCCGGAGTTGGAGGTGGTCTTGAATGCACTCTCTGAGATCATCGAGTCCCATGAAAAGGACGAAAAGGGAGATAAAAACGAAAAGGGAGCAAATGGGTCTTAAGACAGACCGCTTCCTCCCATTCCAATGGGTATCTGGCTGAGATCTCCAACGCCTGTCAGGATACTCACAGCATCCTGCCGGACATCGTGGTAGTAATCTTCTGAGCGAGTGCCCGATTTTACTGCAACCGTCTCATTCATGGCGGCCACTGAGCTGCTCGGTTCGATCTGGACGTCTGAGGTCTCAGCCTTTTGGGGCATGACCGCAGGGGTGTAGCTGGCGGTATCGGGATTGATCCATATGGCCTCGAAGGTGCCCCGCTCGGAGATCTCGCCATCTTTCACCTTCAAGAGATCGCCTCTTATCGACTGGTTCGAGGGGTCATATGTCCCGTTCAGGCGGGTGGAGGTCTCTGAGCCATCATCAAGGTAGGTCATGACCAGATCTACATTGTCCTCTTTTACCGATCCAATGACCACTGCATTCCAGGCCCCCTGGCCGTCCGGCTCGTATTTTGCCTGGCCGTAGAGGACCTCGTTCTCCTGATTGAGAGCCATTATCACATTATCGATCTCGATTCCTGAAACCGACCAGATATAGCTCAGGTCCAGGATAGACTGACTGGAAATCGGAACGGATTGGCTAACGTTGGAAGATTCATTGTCCATGATGGATGAATTCTCCGGGATCGATGCATTCTCCGAAATGGATTCATCGGTCGATGGCAGTGCCAAGAGCGATGCTGTCGGATCGAGCGCCGCCGTCTCTGCATCTGAGCTGCCCGCCTCCTGGGCGAGCGAGGGACCGGCAGCACAGATGAGAAATATCATTAGAGGAAGGATATGCCATCCCCTCATCAAGCAATTTACTTTCATTCAGAACCACCACATTCTACCTGAGATATCGAGCTATAGTTATTTTACTATAAATATTCTTGGTTTTCTCATATTAAGCCTTGCAGACCGTATAATCACGTAGAAAATGTGCCTTATGCAATTGATCGGAAAAAGATTTGCTGCGCCAGCTTTCTGGCGCATCATTTCTCATCTGAAGTGCAGTTCAGCCCATGCCTGGTGGGATGCCGCTGAGGTCGCCGCCCGGACCGATCTTATCTTTGTACTCATGAACGTCGACGAATCTCTTCTCCGTCTTATTAGCAGCAGTGGTATTCACTGCGGCAGCGGCGGGCTGTGCGGCACTGGTGACCTCTGCGGGAGCAGGAGTTGCCACCGCTGGTGCCTCAACCGTGGCAGGAGTGTAGCTGGAGGTATCCGGATTGATCCACATGGCATTGAAGGTGCCGTTGTTGATGATTTTGCCCTCGCTCGCCTGGGTGAAGTTGCCGCTGATGTCCTCATTGGCCAAGATGCCTGAAAACCTGGTAATGATCAGCACATTATCCTTCAGGGCGCTCATGGTCAGGTCAACCTTTTCTCCTGCCACTGAGCCTATGACATCCGCATTCCAGGCTTTTCCGCCCTCTGGCTCGTACTTTGCCCGGCCCAAAAGATCGTTGCCATTCTGCTCCAGGACCATGGTTATGGGGCCGGCCTCAATGCCGGAGAACTGCCAGATGTAGTTCAGATTCGGTCCCGAGATCGCTGGCGTCAGATTGACTGCGACAGCGGTCGCATTCTCTGTCTCATTCATGGAAGCGCTCTCGTTTGCGGGCAGGGTGGCATTCAGATCCAAAGCTGCCTCTATGCTGGAATTGTCATCCACAATGCTTGCGTTATCGGTGGTCTGCCCCAGGGACAGGCCTGTGGTGAGTAATGCAAGCAACAGGGGAATAATCATGTATCTTAAGCTCAATTATAAACCTCCAGTATCCCACTATTCGGCGATAGACTTTTCGTCATTTGCCTACAACAAACCCCAGTCTCATCTTCTCCTTTATAAGCCTTTGTCGAGCAATGCCCGGCGAAAGACCTCAGGGGGCAGGCTGAACAGGGCTGATATCGCCAGAGGTGAGAAGAAAAAGGATCTGGTATACGGGAATAAAACCACAGAGTCACAGAGCGCACAGAGGACGACGACCCCAGGGGGATTTTTTAATATCGGTTAGAATAGAGAAAAAAGAAGATGAGAGTCTCTTCAAATAGCGATCGGTTGCATCTGCGCGAGAGTTCAAAATTAGTTTAGCGCCATTCAAATAAACTTGAATTAAATAATGTAGCGTTGATTTAATATACCGGATCGCCGGATTATAGCTCATGCCAGAATGGATCTACCCCGATTTCGGGCCGCGCCCTAAGCGGCCACTATTCCTCTGCATCATATCCAATACGGACACCGGAAAGATACCTGGCCTCTCGGCGGCAGGAACCACTCCCGAATTGACCGACTACACACCAGGTGCAGACGCTGAGCTGGTGGAGACTAATAAGATCATCACCATGCCCGAGCTGCCTGAGGCACCCGGAGGCTCGCCCACCCCAGCGGTGGTCACCAAAGCGGCCCTGAACCTGACGGGCATCAATTCCCTCTTCGTAGCCTCGGGCCTGCGAAAGAAGCCGGCCGTCCCTTATGTCGAGCTGGGAGGCCAGCCGGGAGGCGACATCCGAAAAAA
>NZ_DAKC01000104.1:0-3957 GCF_002496465.1 Methanosaeta sp. UBA356
CTGGGCTCATGGGCGTT
This sequence comes from Methanosaeta sp. UBA356, assembly GCF_002496465.1. Taxonomy (NCBI): domain Archaea; kingdom Methanobacteriati; phylum Methanobacteriota; class Methanomicrobia; order Methanotrichales; family Methanotrichaceae; genus Methanothrix; species Methanosaeta sp. UBA356. The sequence continues at coordinate 18 of NZ_DAKC01000104.1, forward strand.
TCAATTGGGCCACTTCTTAGCAGAAATGGATAGATATCTCCACTTGGATGGAGGGTGTCAAAGTAACGGCGTTTCAATTGGGCCACTTCTTAGCAGAAATGGATAGGGCAGCCATTTTAAGGCCGTTGCAGCTGTCGAAATAACGCCGTTTTTCGCGGATCGATCAAACTGCCAAACATTTTTAAGATTCAACCAATTTTATTAATCTAATATCGCTATGCGCTGTTTCAGCGCGGATCGTCGATACTCTTTATAGTTTCTTTAATTGTGCGTATGTCTTCACAGGAGTTTTCGTATTACTGGGCGCTTCAAGCCCAAATGACCTCCCGGATCCACTTGGCTTTTTGGTGGGCAATCATTCTATAATAAATTTCCGGTCCAAGTGCTCCCTATGAACACCCATAAATTCAATTCTCTCCATAACTCTGCCATCATTTGGGCCAAGATCTATAATCATTATCCTATCCTCATCCGGGTCGATCAGATCATGAAGAGAGGCCGCCATCTCCACCTTCCCTCTCGGGGTGAGATCGCAGCGGAAGACAGAGTAGTGGACCGGCTCTCCAAAACCAAGCATTGCCTTATGAACTCTGTATAGCCTCTTTGGCTCCCTTATATCATAGCTCACTATATAGCAGTTTAATAAGGTCAATTCAGATCACCTGATGACGAAAGCCGGATACTCTGAAAGCTCCCCGGATAAAACCCTGGATAGCAGTCTGGCCTGTATCTCAAGCACTCTGCGATAGCTCACTTTGTAGCCGAATATGGGATGAACGATCTCAGTCTGCATCCTCTGCTCATATCCAGCAATCAGTTTTCTTTTCGCCTCCGCGGTGAGAGATATTCCGATACCTGTTTTGATGAAGTCCGTATCCTTCAGCTCCTTTTTATTGAATAGCCTGAATGCCACAGAATCGGCAATTATCGGTCGGAACTCCTCCATCATGTCCAGGGCCAGAGCAGGACGGCCGTACCTGGGCTGATGGTAGAATCCAAGATACGGATCAAAGCCTGCTGCCAGAAGGGTTGAGAATAGCTCCTTGACCAGAATGCCGTATAAATATGAGAGAGTCGAATTTACAGGATCCTTTGGCGGCCTTTTATTTCTTCCCTCAAAGGAGAAGCTCTCTTCTCCTACCTTGAGCATCTCGCCGAACCTGGAGAAATAGGCCTTGCCTGCTGCTCCCTCAATTCCGAGCAAGCTTTGCAGACTTGAAGCATTTTCGGCATCCTGGGAGAGACTGGCCAGAGAGGTGAGAACTAACGAGGGAACACCAGGATCGTATTTGCGCAATCGAGTTCTGCAGTTCTCGATCTTACCGGATACGATCTTGCGGGCTACGGAGAGCGATCTCTCTTCGTCCTCAGCCCAGCGAAACTGCTGGATGCGCAGCTGGACATTCTTGTGGCTCATCCCCAGAGCTATCCCCTGAAACCAGCCGCCATGAGTGAAGTGCAGCACAGGCACATTCCTCTGCATCAGCTCGACCATGGCTGGAGTGGTGATCTCAGCGTTTCCGTAGAGGCAGACCTTGGATATCTCCCTGACTCTGGCCTCGCTGATCTTTCCCTCCTCATAGGACCAGACCTCCAGCCGCTCGCCCCTCTTGCGAACGGTCTTCCCCTGGCCGACGACATAAAGCGGAACCTGATCGTCGCGGCTGGCGAGGAGCATTCTGATCCTCTCCTCCGGATTGCTTTCCTGGTTTGGCTCTTTTTCTGCACCCATCTCCCGAAGGAGGTTGACCTCATCGGGCAGACATATACCGGCCATTGAGCAGCGATCGCACCTTTGGCTATTTTCCAGAGGCGGGGGAAGCTCGCCCCTCTGAACCGCCCTTCGCATGTCTGCCAGCAGCGCTCCAGTTCTGTCCAGAAGCTCGCGGTCGAACTTCACTGGCACTTTTTCCTTGGATAGAATATAGTAGACCATCCCCTCATCGCAGGAAAAGCCGTTCTCCCGCAGGGCAAGGCACTAGGTTAGCTTATTTGGTTGAGTCAAGTCTGGCGGGTTGATTTTAAAAAATTAGATCTATTCATGCGAGCTGCTTTTTAGTGGATGCCGCGCGCGGTTAAACGCGCGGTAGTGCCCTGGCCCCCTCAACGCCGGGGAGGCTTGGAAACAATCGGGGCGAGCCGTTGATGGTTCTGGATTATATCACGTTTAATATTCTCCATGCGGCCCGGTTGAACTGCTGACTTACCCGCAAATCAAGTGGCATCGCTTTATTCCTTTGCGGGAAGGGTCACTTCGACGACGTGGCCCTGCTTCCCTTCAAGGTGAATCTACTTAGCTTCGTAGCCCGTGGTAATCATGCTAATAAAAATGTCATTGAGAAGCCTTCCTCTGAGATTTACTACAGTGGTATTACTCACATTAGTAATTTTCTTTAATCTAGTTGGATCGATAATGCCTTCTTTTTGTGGAGCATAAATTATCAGTGCAGAATGATCCTTTTTCGACTGCAAGATTTCTTCTAATTGTGATCCAAAACTCTTCCAATGAACTAAGAATAGAGTCATGCTCTCTGCTTTCTTGATGGAATTCTTTTCAATCTTCACAACATTCGATTTCAAGAATAGCCCAGAATCCACAAGCATGCTCCTTAGTTCGGTGAAATCATCTCCTTCTGCAAATATAGCGATTTTTCTTTTTGATAGCCCTCTTCCGATTCTAATCCATACAGGTATAATCCCTTTAGCGTAGAGATAGGCTGTAGAAATTGTTTGAATCACAAAAAATATAATTAATATGCCACTAACAATTAAAAAAAAAGGGTGATTAAAAATTTCAATAACAGCTTGCATAGGCTATTCTCCTTGCTATTATATACTTTTGATACTTGTTGTAGATCTGGCCAATACTGTCCAATGAATTAATCATTTCAATCATTCCATTATCTTCTGTTATACTAATATTATTTAGGCATTTAATTGATCCATTCATTCACCTCGGAACGAAAATCTCAAACCTTCCATATCCGATCGCTGTCTTAGCTCCCCCACCAAGATCTCGCAAAGCATCATTTAGCCAACCTTTTGCTTTCGAGCAGTCCTCATTATCATCTGGATTACTAAGCCTTCTTGGCATTAGACCGAATACGAACTCCTGATTGGAATCCACTGATAGAAATGGGATCGGAATTGGGCTATGCCAGTCACCTGGTGTCTTGCCTTCCTGGTAATAGGGTCCGTAGTGCGGAGTAATGATATCCATCTTGAGTTGGACTGGTTTTATTGGGATAGCGTCTAAAAATATGACAGATCCTACTGCTTGGTCCCTTGAGTCCCTAGGTCCGAATATTCTGCTAATGTCGCTTTCAGGCTGAGAGATCCAGCTTGCTGCCAAAGACCTCACCACTCCTTTAATGGAGGATCCTGGCAAGTAAGGCACGCCAAGTGTATGGTGCCAGGCAAATCCATTCTCAACAGGATGATTCCTCCCTAGGCCTGTAACAAATGGACCGGTGGTTTTAAGGTAGATTGGCTCTTGTCCTGATTCATTAAGAAGCTGGGTTCTGCGAGTTCGAAATTCGCTCAACAAAGCTTTATTGCCTACTCTCTTTTCATCATTGTCCTTTTTGATGACTGAAGAAATCCATTTCCTCTTTGGATTAATTGATTCCATTTTGCCTTCTGGAGGTCTAATCTCAAATGCTTCCAAAGACCAGCAATTTAGACCTTTCTTCTCGGGATCCATGCACCATTTATTACAGAACTTATCGTACCATAGTCCTGCATTGCTCTCACCAAATTCAAAGGTAGGGGGACTAGTTTTATACAGTGGAAGAACTTCACTCAATTTCAATCCCTCTTTATGTAGGCCTGTGTGAACATTTTGAGCCAATCTAGATATAGCAGTACTTCATGCTGAATCCTAACATATTCCTCCTGGCTGCTATCAACTATTGTCTTCATCAAGTCTTTTCCCATTAAG
>NZ_DAKC01000037.1:0-9594 GCF_002496465.1 Methanosaeta sp. UBA356
CATTAAGTTATCACCTTAAACAAATTGCGTAACTATGGTATTTATAGATTATCATACTATTTAATCAGAGCAGCATATATAGATGCAAAAAACTGGTTTTTATGATAATAACAAATATATATGTTAAAATTAATTTTAAAAAACAGTTGACCATAACAAATATTAGTATGAAGGATCAATAATAGCTACAGCTAATTCCAAGGAATCTATAATGTTGTGACCTAATTTATATATTAATGAGGCGAAGCAATGAAAAGGATATATAAAGCTGCATTTGTGTTATTACTATTTGGTATCGCATTGTCGGGGATAACATGCCCAAGCCTATGCCAAGAGAGCCCCGTGGTGAACATCGTAGTGGATGCGGATATCCCATTAAATCCATCCTCAGAAGAGGTCAAAGCCGCGGGAGGTTCTCTGATAAACCTGATAAATGAGATAGATCCCTTTGACCGAAATGTCACCATCTTTGTGAGCGGTGAGATGGCCACAGTCTACCGTCTGGGAATCACATCTCAGGGTGCCATGAGCAACCACGAGCTTGCTCTCTATGGAAATAACACTGGAGAGAACCTGTCCTCGCTCTCGGCTGCTGAACAAGAAGAAATCATTAAGGACGCTAACAACCGCCTGTATAGCTGCTATATATGCGGAGGCAAGCATGTTGATATCAAGGGCTTCCGACCGCAGGGCTTCGAGCAAAATGAGCATACGCTGCGAGTCCTGGAGAACTTGAGCATTATCTACAATGCCGGATTCCAGCAGGGCTTGATCTATATGCCTGGTCATGAGAATGATTCCTGGCCATATCTCATTGATGGCTTCAATGTATATGCGGTTCCAATCAGCACGACAGATGTGAATGGAGAGAAAGCGGTTCTCTATGACAAATACATTGATGAAGAGATGGGCCTAAGTGGCTCGCAATGGCAGGACCTATTGCAGTCCCAGTTCGACGAGAATGCCAAGGCAGGAGCGCCCACAGTCGTCATCTTCAGCAATCTGGTCTCAGGAAATGGAGAATTCCTTGATGCTTATAGGAATTTCCTTAATTATGCTGAGTCCCAGGGCGCTAGATTCTTGACCACATTCCAGCTGGTTGATATGGCTGCAGCGAAGAATTCGGCCAGCTCTATTCCAGAGCTTGAAGAGGCACGGAAAGGCGCGGAAGATGTGAGTCCCGATGAAAAGGGTGCTATTGCTGATTGCCCGAACTGTGACGAAGCATCCAGTGGAAAAGGTGCATCAATTATCAACTTCAGCATCAGGAAAAACGAATCATGCATAAATTGCACCCAGAATTCCACAAATTCCACAGAGGTGGTGTAGGTATCTTGTCGGATAAGGCGATTAAATCGGATTAGGAGAGATTTTGCTCTTCGCTAATTTTTTATGAGCACCCTCAGGATATCGAAGCCGAATTTCCGGGCTCGATATCCTGCAAAGTCCGACCTCGGAGCGGTCTGTAGCAATAAACGATAGCAATCGTTTGGATTCACGGTTTTGCGCCATAGATACGATCAGGCCATTGACTGGCACCCCGAGTCGACCCACACATTTTCCCTGAATAATGCAGTATTGCAGTTTAAAAATCGAAACCAACTGGCAAAAAATAGTTTAGCTGCAGCCGCAGCCTCCGCCATGGCCGTGGTCGCATCCCCCATGATCGTGGTCACAGCTGTCATGATCATGATCACATGTGCCGGCATTGCCACATGAGCTGCAACCGGAAAGCTCGTCCTCTGGGCCGCGAATAATAAATCCAGTTCCACGGTCATCATCAACATAATCGATGATGGTCTCTGCCAAAAGCTCAGCATCCTTGGGCTCCATGTGGATTTTAATCCCCCTGCTCTCGAATATGACATCGTCCTTCTCTGCGTCGCCTAGCGTCATGCCATAGTTCGCGCCAGATGGATCGACTGCCGCCAGGAACATCCTTATGACCTTATCCTCCACCACCTTGCTTTTAAGCATATCAGCCGCTTCTTTTGTAATCTCAATCATGAATAGCACTCCAAATATTATCTGCACAAAACTGATATTTAAAGGTAGCATGCATCTGCAATTGGAGCCTGGAAATCCGAGCATAGGATAGAGGATTTATCATAGAGCAGTGGTATGTGACAATCATGGGCGTTGATTTAGGGGAGCTGCTAAAGAGAAAGAAGATAGAGATTCAGGATCTGTCCGGCAGATGGGTGGCGATAGATGCCTTCAACACCCTCTATCAGTTTTTATCCATCATCCGGCAGAGGGATGGTACCCCTCTCATGGACCGCCAGGGAAGGGTGACCTCTCATCTCTCTGGCCTATTGTATCGCACCACAAACCTGATTGAGGCAGGGGTGAAGGTGGCCTTCGTCTTCGATGGCGAGGCCCCAACCTTCAAGGCTGTCACCCTGGCCGAGAGGTCGGAGATAAGGGATAAAGCGGCGTGGGCCTGGGAGGAGGCTCGAGCAGCCGGTGAAGACGGATTCAAATATGCTCAGGCGGCTTCACGGATCAACTCCGAGATTATCGAGGACGGGAGAAGGCTCATCCTGGCCATGGGGCTGCCGGTAATCCAGGCCCCATCAGAGGGCGAGGCCCAGGCGGCTTATATGGCCGCTCGAGGCGATGTGGACTATGCCGGCAGCCAGGATTACGACTCCCTCCTCTTTGGAGCGCCCCTGGTGGTGCGCAATCTGGCCATCACCGGCAAGAGAAAGCTGCCTCGAAAGAACATTTATGTGGATGTGGAGCCGGAGGTGATCAACCTGGAAGTGGGGCTGGCGAACCTTGGAATCACCCACAAGCAGCTGGTGGAGATCGGCATCATGTGCGGCACAGATTTTAATTCCGGCCTGGAGAGGGTGGGGCCCAAGACCGCTCTAAAGCTCATTCGGGAGAAAGGAGATCTGGAGAGCATCCTGGCGGACAGAGATGATAAGATCGAGGACTTCGAAAAGATCAGGGAGTTCTTCCTCCATCCTCCGGTCACTGATGACTATAAGATCGCCCTGAAAAAGCCCGTGCCAGAAGAGATCGTCTCCTTTTTGGTGGATGAGAGGGACTTTGATCCTGAGAGGGTGGAGAAGACAGCCAAAAGGCTAGAGGAGGTCTATAGGAGTGGACAGAGCACTCTCGACCACTGGTTCTGAATTCATCGATTTCGGCTATGAGCTCGACCTCGATCTGGCAGTTCATTTGATCAAGAAGAGCGGTGCGGCGCGGGTAGGCCTGCAGGCTCCCGAGGGGCTGAAAAGGGCAACGCCAATAGTAGCGGCTCGGATCGCAGAGGAGACCGGGGCAGAGGTGATCATCTCCGGGGACCCTTGCTTTGGGGCCTGCGATGTGGACACGAGGCTCTCAGGTGAGGTGGATCTGATGCTCCACCTGGGCCACGCTGGCATTGGAGAGGAGCCGGAGAAGGTGATCTTCCTGGAAGCCAGGATGAATGAGGACCTAAGAGGCGTGGTGGAAAAGGCGATCGGAGAGCTAAAATCAAAGAGGGTAGGGGTCAGCACTACTGTTCAGCATGTCCATAAGCTCGATGGAGCGCTGGAGGTCCTGGCCGAGCACGGAATCGAGGGCCTTTTGGGTCCTGCATCCGGAAGGATCAAGTATCCTGGACAGGTCCTGGGATGCTGCTATGCCTCTGCCAAGGCGCTTGATGTGGACGAGTATCTTTTCATAGGCACGGGACAGTTTCATCCCCTGGGGATCGCTCTTGCCACAGGAAAGAGGGTGCTGGCAGCAGATCCGGTGACCTGCGAGATCTTAGAGATCGATCCGGATCCCATGCTGCGCAGGCGCTTTGCAGCCATCAGCAGAGCTGCCGATGCCAAGAGCTTTGCCGTTCTCATCTCTAAAAAGTCCGGCCAGAAGAGGATGGAGCTGGCAAGAAGGATGATGGCCCTGGGCGAGGCCCGGGGTCGGGAGATGTTCCTGGTCTATCTGGACAACATCGAGCCGGACCGTTTGCTCAATTTGGGGGCCCGAGCGGCAGTCTCTACCGCCTGCCCCAGAGTAGCATTGGATGATTCTGCCAAGTATAGTATCCCCGTCCTCACCCCTCCTGAGTTCGAGGTGCTGGTGGGTAAGAGGAAGTGGGAGGACTACCTTTTTGATGAGATCGATGATATTTAAACGACCAGTAGACGCTTTCAGCAAGCACTTTAAAGATTATGAGCAGGGAACCAAACAGAGCTTCACTAAAGCTTCTTGACCCTGAAGTCTATCACCACATTGAGCCTGTGAGGGGCATAGCTTCTCACAATGCTCTCGCAGAGCACCTCTATCCCCGCGCTCATCTTCTCCGCTGCCTCCCTTATCAGCAATTCGTCCCGGTAGAGGTCGTCCTCAGGAGAAATGCAGTAGTAGTGGACAATCCCTCCCGGCTTTGCCGCCCCGATGGCAGCAGGCAGGAAGAGGGATGCACTATGGGGGAGGTTCATGATAACATGATCCGCTGCATTCTGGTATCGCAGTGCGATCTCATTTGCATCCCCCTCCAGGATATCGATGTTCTCCACCTTATTCAGCCGGGCGTTCTCTCGCAGATATTGAACAGCTACCGGATTCTTGTCCATGGCCACCACCCACCTACATCTCTTGGCCATGAGGATGGAGAACGGCCCCACCCCGGCGAACATGTCCAGGACGACGTCAGTGGGCCCGACCAGGCTCGCTATCCTCAGCCTCTCCGTTCCCAGGCGGGGAGTGAAATAGGCTCCCTCCAGGTCTATACGATAGCGCAGCCCGTGCTCCTTATGGGTGGTGGTGGTCCTCTCCTCCCCTGCTACGTGCCGATAGCGACGGGTGCGGTACTCTCCTTCCACATCAGAGATGGGGGCTATCACCGTCTTGATGCTATTGCTGGAGGACATAAGGGCTGAGGCAACCCTCTCTGCCTCTTCCTCCTCCAGGTCCTCTATCATGGCGATATCGCCCACGATCTCAAAGCTGGGCCTAAAGCCCAGAATGTCCTCTGGGGTCAGGATCTTCTCTTCGGGCACGAATCCAAAATTCACGACATCATAATCTGCTACCAGCCGCAGCTTTTCTGCTTCCTTTTCGGACAGCTCCCGCACAGGCAGATAGATCTGGGACCCATCCGAGCAAATCTTTCGGCCAGGGTCAAATGCCTTCAAATCCACCAGAGCCCGCCTGAATCGCTCGCCATTCTTTCGCTCAACTTTTATCCCCAGGGATTCGTCCGCCATTAGAGAGCGATAGAGCCGCACTGTTAATATGTCTATCCTGAGAAATGCATGTTTTTTGAGGACCTTGGATGCGTCCATGCTCCACTCCAGTCTTCTATTCTGCAGCTAAGCTCGATAAAGCTCCTACCCAAAACTTTTTCTCATCAGCGAGACCATTATGTGACTCAGGACCAACACGAAGATTTAAGATGACCTCGAAATTGTTTGTCTATGGGGTCCACAATGAATGTAGAGAACGTGGTGGCATCCACCAAGCTGGCAGATGAATTTGATCTGTATAAGATTGAGGCCGAGCTTGAGGGTGCCGAATACAAAAAAGAGAAGTTTCCCGGCCTCGTCTATAGAGTCAAGGCCCCTAAAGCTGCTTTTCTTATATTTACTTCTGGCAAGATAGTATGCACCGGAGCCAAGAACATTGAGGATATTCGCAGGGTCATCATCACCCTGGCCGAGACGCTCAAGTCCATAGGCATCGAGAACATCTATTCAGAGCCCGAGATAATAGTTCAGAACATTGTGGCCACAGCAGATTTTAAGGTCGATTTGAATCTGAACGCCGTCGTGCTTGGCATGGGCATGGAGAACGTCGAATATGAGCCGGAGCAGTTTCCTGGTGTGGTCTGCAGAGTCAAGAAGCCCAAGGTCGTAGTGCTCGTATTCAGCTCCGGCAAGCTGGTGGTAACAGGAGGCAAAACTGTAAATGACTGCGAGGAAGGCGTGCAGGTCATCAGGAAGGGGCTCGAAGACATGGGACTGCTTTCATCATCCGGATCGGAGCAACAGATAGCAGGGGCATAGCCATATTCTAAAAGCTTGTTGCATAAATGGCTCCATTTCATGCAGGAGCACCTGACAGCCTGTGAAGACCCCAAATTCTCCTACAAGGATTCCCAGCATCACCAGGGCCAGCCAGCATCCGTCAGCCGCCGTCTGGCGATCATTGGAGTCTAAAAATTATGGGCCCGGCTTCTGAAAAACCAGGCCCCAAGATTCACTGGCGCGACCCGGTCCAGCCTCCGGACCAGCCGCCCTCCGATCCGTACCTCCAGCTGCCGGAGAAGGATTGACAGTCCTCCGACATCACGATTTCCAGATCTCCGCCATCATCCGGCGGGCTGTATGAGGGAGCCTCGGACCAGGTGCCAACCAGCTGGCTTCCGAATGCCGTCCCGTCTATTCGCCCCTGATCGTGGGTGTAGTTCCCGGTCACCTTATCGCCGGACTGCTGAAGCTGCATCGTCCCCCAATCTGTGTTCCAGGTGCCGCTCCAGTCGCAGGACTGGACGGTCCCCACCTCACTCTGGCTGGGAATCCCCCATATATGAGCGACTCCCCTGCCGCCCGTCTCGCTGTTCTGCGACCAGGTATCGGGATCGGAGTCAACCAGAGTATAGACGCCGGACGGCAGTGCTGCCCCTGGCTCTACCATCCAATAGGCATCCTGAACTCCTCCCATTCCCAGCTCTCCAGTGGCCGCCCACGGCCCGTATTGATTGCCGGAAGCATCCTGAATGGCTATTGTTCCCGGAGTCTGGCCGGAGCCATAGTTCCAGTGATAGGTGCGAATCCTGGTGATCGTGTAGGGACGGTCCAGGGTGAACTGCACCGGACTGGTGGGAGCGTTGCCGACTCCTCCCAGGGTATTGACCTCCATTATCAGCTCTTCCTGGGCCTCGACCTCATCGCCTGAGGTGGATCCCTCGGCCGGATCCTTATCTAGGGCCTCGCCAGCAAAGCCACTCAGGTCAACCGTGGTGTCCAGGCTTGGCGGTATCGATTCCGAGCCGGACTGCAGGTTTGCGATCTCTCCTCCGGCCTGAATTGTGCCGGTCATCTGCGCTCCGGTCTGAACAGCCATGTCCTGGAAGGAGGTGATGCCCGCTGATTCATCCTCGGTCCTGATCACATCCAGATCCACCATGCCCTGATCGGTAGCGTCGATAAAGAGAGAATAACTGCCTTCTGCCGGGAGCATGTAGATCTCCACATCGCCATCGGCCAGCACCTCTGCGCCGGGAATCTCGTTTACGACCTGGCCGTCAACAATGCCCGTTTGCCTGCCCTGAACATCCGTGAAGACCGCGTCCGCAGGACATCTCAGCACCGCCATGATGGCGTTTGCCTTCCTCAGAACCTCTGCCATTTCGTAAAGGCTCTTTTTAAGGGAAGGAACCAGAGCATTCACATCCTCCAGCGGAATCTGCCTGAAGACCGGATGGGCAGAGATGGCACTGGCATAAGCCCACATGTAGCCCATGTAAGCTGGATTTTTCCAGTTGTTATTGGAGATTTCCAGGGTTATTTGCGGCATGGACCGGGGCGGCTTGGCCTTGGACACCGGGAAGTTGGGATCATAGACGTAGATCACCGGCTCGCGCCCCTGTACCTCGATCAGCTTATAGGCCAGGACGGCGTGACCAGCAGTTTTGTTGCCTATCCGGCCGAAGAACTCGATTATCACTGGCTCACGCGAATCCTTGAGGGCGTCTTTCACCGCCTGATGACACTTGGCCGGCGACTGATCCCTCTGGAAGAACCGGAAGTCGCTGATCATAGCCGTCCACAGGGGCAGCATCTGCGCCCGGTGATAGATGGCAATGTTGGTGGATGCCTCTTCCAGGCTCATCTGCGAGGTGGGCTTTGATAGGGGGCTGGATCCCGTGTTTGTGAAATACAGGGCCGAGGTGGCGGACATACCGTAGCAGTGCCCTCCAGCTCCCACCTCCATGCTCTCTATTGAATAGTTCCAGAACCTCATGTAGGTCGAGGGAAATAGCAGCCTCTGCATGGCCGAAAGGAAATTCCCATCTGCCTGAATGTTCCCAACTATTGTGGCCAAGAGCCCTTCCACCATCTCTTCAGTCTCCCTGCCCTCGAAGCCGTAATTGTCGAACCTATAGGTATCATCGATCCAGCTGTAAGCTCTGTTGCCGTTAAAGGCATAGTAGATGTTGACTGCAATCGAGGCGTTGTTGTCCTCTTCATTAGCATCTTTTTCGTTCAGCATGAAGGCCTGGGCCTGCAGAACAGCTCCTTCAGCGTTTTTTCCTTCCAGGTCCCAGAATGCGGTCCCTGACTTGGTGGACCCGGCGGGGATGTCTCCCACATAAGCCGGCTGGCCTATGGGCTGTAGATCTTCGCCCTTTTTCAGATATAGCTGAACACGCACATCTTTGGCCTCAACTGTCCCCATGTTCTTGACTTCTACTGCCACTGCCTGGCTGTCTGCAGAGATTTCCGTTTGCAGGAGATTGTTATCCTTATGATATGAAAGGTAGATGTGATCTGGGTCCAGGTGCAGATCTGGTTTCTCAGGAGATTTGATCTTGCTGACTTTGTCCAGCCACAGCCTGGCGAAGGCGGCCACGCTTCCTTTCGGAATCTCGTTAATACAACCCAGCTCATAGATCCTGGCCACCATGTTCTCGAACTGGACGATATGGCCTCCTGTGCTCGATGCTCCCTTTCCTTCTAACCGCGGATCTCCCAGGCCGTTGTAGCCGGGAGTGTAGCCGGAGAAGTCCTCAGTGAAGCCGAAGTCCTGGAAATGCTCCTGGCAGAATGCTTCAGCCTTCTCTGAGCTATCGAAGACCGCAACGTAAAGCGACAGAAAGCCCCTGCAATCCTCTGGCATGCCCTCGATGCTAACCTCTTGCGTCAGCTCTAGAAAGGAGTCGTTCTGTCTCTCCAGCCCTTTACTGGTGGTGATCGCAAAACCAGTGCTGCTGGCCTGGGCGTTGATCTCTCCTTCAAACTTGAAGGGATCTTTTAAGTCCGCTGCCAGCAGCGCATAGTCTGCGGGATTTATGTCTTCCATCCAGCCTCCCGGAGATGACACTTCCGGTGGACTTGTCTCGTCACCTGCTGCCGCCGGAAAAAGTGCAGCCATAAACAGCAAACAAATGAGCAATCTCTGACCTATCATATTCTCTTCGCCCTCCTACTTGGATCCTATAGATATTCAATTCTTGTACGAATCAGGTATTTATATAACTCTGTCCGGGATGCGGAGGAGACAAAGAATGATAGAAGAAAATGGCCTCTCCCAGATCTAGCGCTGGCAGGGCAGCGTCTTTTCTAGCTTACTGGATCCTAGCCCGTCTGCATGTGCGCAATCGAGGCTAATTATAAGGTTAAATGGTTGGTATCCGGAGAATCTCTGGGACGTAGATCTCAATTAGATATATAGGGAAAGTATCCTATAGATATGCGAGCAATCTGCAGCCGAGCCAAAGCGGCAAAAGTCGAGGGCCAATTGATGCATTCGATGACCGTTCGGAACTAGATCTGGTAGCTCATCCTCTTCGCCTTTATAATAAATAGGTTAGTGTTGTATCACATTAATTCTGCTCTATTAATCCGGGTTTGGCTCGGTCCGGCCATAGAT
>NZ_DAKC01000013.1:0-14422 GCF_002496465.1 Methanosaeta sp. UBA356
CTGGCATGAATGGGATGGGACTGGTGTCAAGGTTTGCGTAATTCTGGATGATGCATCCAGGATGGTGCTGGCCGGTGGGGAGTTTATCGAGATCAATACAGAGAACAGCATATTGATAATCGATCAACTGGTAGATAAATTCTGGTGGCTCTGTCCCTTGAGGGAGCTGATACTCGATCATGGAAGCGAGTTTGGAGCCCACAGAATCCACGACGACGGAAGCTGGAACAGCGAATTCAAAGACCACCTCAAAAAATATGGCATCAAGCCTATATTAGCCAGAGTGAAGCATCCTCAGACAAACGGGAAGCTGGAACGGTTTTTCGGAGAATACGTCAAGCACAGGCCTGCTTTTCATTCATTCGACGAGTTTATCACTTGGTATAACGATAGACCTCATGGAAGCTTGAATTTCCAAAGCTTGGAGACTCCAGAAAGGGCTTTCAGGCGAAAAATGCCATTGGAAGCTTATTTCGCAATTGGCCATAGACTGTTTGGGTTGTGAAATTATATGAATAATTCAAATACTATAAAACTAGGTCGGGCGCGAAATAATTTCAGGACTACACAGTAAATATCTCTATGTGATTCGGCGACAATAGTTTTCAGTGACGCCTGGATGGGGGCCGAATACTCCGCCAGGATAATGAGGAAATTCGGGCAATGATCATGAGAAAGTCGCGGGTGGAAATTACCGAAAATTCTCGCTAAAATCGGATGTATGGGGTCCATTTTGACCTAATGTGCCCATCACGTCATGCGTTTGCGCTTTTCAGTATATCACGTACGCGACCGATTCGTGCGCAAGAGCATGAATTGCAGCAAGATCTTGGGGCGGCATACTCATGCCATGAATTTTTTCCAAGCTTGGTATAATTTTGTCAAGCCTCACAAGTCACTTCGGATAAGAGTTGATCTGGGAAGGAAAAAATGGATGAAAAGAACACCTGCGATGGCAGAAGGACTGACCGATCATGTCTGGACTATCAAGGAGTTAATGACTTTCAGGATACCAATTCAGTAATGTGCGTACACGACCAATAATCAGGATTCTCTGTCAGTAAAATCTTATGCTAAACGATTTGATAAAGAAGACTTCAAAGAAATATCAATCAAAGCTAGGGGAAAAAGGAGATCCTATTTTATAGTAGAGCAGTTGGTCAGCCTTGATAAATCAAGCCAAGTGCGCCTAGTAATCTCCAAGGAAAATTTGGATGCTGAGCCCAAGTACTACATCTGCACCGATACAGATCTGCCTGCCAAGGAGATCCTTTCGATATATGAAGATCGATGGGATATTGAGACTGCTCATAGAGAGGCAAACCAGAAGTTGGGGTTCAAAGATTATCAGCTTCGGAGCAAGAAGGCAATTGAGAGGTTTATGCAATTGGTTTTCGCCATATGGACTGGCATTCTGCTGGTTGAGATTGAGAGTCCCCCATCGGGAGCGAAAAAGAAAACTCTTGGCGAGATGGTTGATCAAGTCAGATCGGAATCTATTGTCGATTTGATGATTTATGTTATGGATTGCTTAACCTACCAATACCTGACGAGGGTGGACTGCTTTACAAGCTCAAAGCGATAGGGCTAAAAGTTGGAAAGTAGAGTAACTTAAACAAAATCTAAATATTGTCAACTATATCTAACTTTTTATCCCTTAAATAAGCTATTTTTGGCTTTGATTCCTCTATTAAATGTGCTCTGCCGGAATAGATTCTAGTATTTTCATCTTCGCCTACTCCAGGAATTATTTTTATTCTTTTTGCATCAGGCTCAAGAATAAATTTTCTTTTAAAATTATAAATTATATTATCCATGTCGTCAGTGATCTTCCATTGATCAAGATCTAATGGATAGCATCCAACATAATCCAGCCAAAAACATTCATGAGAATCAGCTGTAATCTCGTTGGAGTATGAAATAACCAAGCCGTAATTCTCAGCAAAGTGCAAATATAATGAGCGCCTAACCATATTTTTTATATTTATATTTTCGGGCCAAAAAGGAGCACTCATTAAAAGAAAAAGCAGAAAAGGCGCAAGTGACAACCAAGCCAAATATTTCGCCTGTTCAGTTTCGCTTTGATATACAAGATATAATATATATACTGGTATGATGATTGACGCAATATATATTAAAATTATTGCTTTATGAGACTTATCAAAAGCTAATTTATGTGTTTGCTTTAGTTTCGCTATTTGATTATTTTTATCCTTTTCATAATTTTGTGTTAATTCTTTAATAATTTTATCTCTATTAGCAAGTTCGGTCTGCAAGTTGCTTATATTTTTCTTTAAATCTGATACAATAGCTTCTAACGAATTTTTTTCAGATGTTTCTTTTTGCAAATTCTTAATTTCTTGATCTAATTCATTAATATCCTTTTCCGACGCCAAGACTTCTGTTCTTAATTTACGAATTTCTGAATCTTTTTCCTTTAATTTTTGATCAAATTGTGCTTTTTCTTGGACGGCTCTTTCTGCGTTGCTTACTAATTTCTTATCGATCATATCTATTTGCTTTGATTTAATGCCTCTAAATGATTTGGTCGTTATAAATCCACAATATGTAAGTCTAAATATATCAGATTCGTCTAATTTTTTTGCTTCATGCAAACACTTGATCCTGTCTTGTACTGCCTCATATAAATGCCTATTTAAAAATCCAGCCCTTAGGCAATCTGCAAAAAAAGATTCTAGTGTAATATTTTGAGAAGGATCTATTATCCATAGAATATTTGTTAGAAGCCTGTCAACAAATACTTCTGGCACTGTCATATTTCTGTGTTCACATTCTAGTAGATTAAATGCAAATAATCCTTCATCTGCAGTGAGTAGAATTGCTATACAATCCTTTATTTCATCATATTGTTTTTGATTTCTTGAATTCTTAATCATTTGAATGCAGGCAATATCATGATTTTGAGCTTGAATGCTTGTTTGATCTGGCTTATAAATCGTCAATTTTTTACGGATATTAGGTGGACAATCGTATGTTCTAGTATTTATGTCTGTCACTTCTATTTCTATTCCTTGTTGCTCAATATATTTTTTAAACTCAAATATAAAATTGCTGATTCCTAATCTAGACATATTATTTTTCCTGAGAAAATGGCATATATCGTTCACCTTGATCCCAGAAACGACTAATTCATCATAATTAGCGATACATTCCCTGAAAACGCTTATTGCCTCTTCTATAGTAAAATCAAACACTTTAAATTTAGCTCCATTTGCTTTTAATAAATTAAAAAGGAATTTTGCTGGATGTGTGAACTGGTCAAAATGCAATCCCAATATATAGAATAAAATATTAGTATCTGTATATATTATAATATTTTTAAATATGTCTTTATCTAGCTTTAATTTACTGAAAAAGACTGTAGAAATTATCGATCCTAGAACAAGGGATTTAACGGTTTCGATATATTTTACTTTTCCTTCAGTAATGCAATCTCTTACATAGTCGCAAAATATCGTTCCGTATTCTTGACTAAATACATCAAATTCTTTTCCAATACCGCAACATTCATTAATTTCTTCATATTTTCCAGTATTTATTAAACCCATAAGGGGTTTAATATTTTTATATATAAATAATTGAATATATATATTAATTTTATCCTCCTTTATGGTAGATTTAGTTTCTTTAAAATAATAATTGCTAAAATCTTTAATTAAATCATCTAGACTTCCATACCAATCGGATTCATTTTTTATATTAATATACTCTTCTTTCATTCCTTTTTCTGAAAGTTTGTACCTCAGATCAGTGGTTGCTGTGAATCCACGTTCCTTCAATCTATCTAAAATGAACTCAAGATCATTAATATCTAATTTTATATTTTTAATAAAGTCCAAGTCTCTTTTTATTTTCTCAGCAGATATGTGTATATTATAATTTTTTAAAATAGATATTATTTCTTCGCTATATTTAGGCATACTTTCTAAGTCTTTTAATTTTTTATTGGAGCAATCTTCGGATAGCTTGTGTCCTGGTAGTTCTTGTTCAATAATACCTTTTTTGAGCATTCTATACAACAGACTTTCCAATATAGTATCTTGCATATTTATATTAAAGTCATCCAAAACTCCTCTATAGATATCTTCAATGCTCTTCCAAGATCCTTGCTTACCTAAATATAGAATAATAAATGGAGCAAATGTATCAATAATATCGCCACTCTTCTGATGATGGGCCTCCATGATAAGATAAGTAAAGAGATTCCTTTCATCCAAATTACATTTCAGCAGACTAGAACCAATTTCATCAAGATTGAAACCAATAGGATTTGATTCCATCAGAGATTCCGTTCCTTGCACTTCCAAGTAGATCCGATAATTAGGTATTTAATTCTTGTCATCCTGGGGGCTTTGCATCTAAAGTAAGGTTTTACCCCTGCTTTAGATTCGTGCCTCTGACTTTAGTTGCAGGAACTCAGGATGTATCCCATTTTCGTACATCTCATGGATTACTGCAGTCAGGTTGTACGCAATAATTTTGGCCAGTAGTTTGTTTACCTGAGCAGTTGGATTATTGGATTTCAAGGTCTCTCTAAACTTCCTTTTTATCGCGGCGTTTGTGGCCTCTATATTGCTCCTCTTGTGGTAGTGCTCCATGAAATCATGGTAGTGTCCCCTCATGCATACGCAGGAAACAGAGCCCGCGGGAAGATTGAAAGTTTGCATGCTGTGTCATATCTAATGGAGGAGTAGTTGATTGGCCTGTTCTGATAATCCCAAAGCAGCAGAAATGGTGTCACCTGTCAACAGGCCTGCAAAGAAGAATCCTGAGAAGGCAAGGGGTTCATAGAAGGCATCAGAGGGGGAGTGGAGGATTATGCTGAGGGCCGCTTTAAGGTCTTCAAGAATGCGGATGAGCTTTTATCCCCCTGTTAAAAGAAAGCCCAAAAGTTAAATTGTGGTGGATTTTCTTTGCTGGGTGCATGCCCTTCCTGGATGCATCAGCGAGGGCCATACCTGTGAAGAGGCATTCAAGAACATACGAGAAGCGATTGAATTGTATCTTGAACCTGTGGAAGACGATAGCAATCACTTCGTTAATTCTACTAATTTTTTTGTAATCGAGAGCGATGAACTGTGTTGTAGGCACAGAAGGGGATTATTCTACCATCTGGCAGAGCATAATGAATCCCACACTTCTCCAGCCTCTCCAAGTCTATATTGTACAGATCCTGGAAATGCATTATTCCTAGAAATAGGGATCTATCATGGAACTCTGCCAGGGATTCTCTGGTTCCTTTTATGAAGACGCTCCATATCAGTTCTTTGAGATTAAATTTATCCGGAGCCCTCAACTCGTCTACAAACTTGGGCATCTGCCTTAGTATCATTTCATTCATCTTGAGCTTGCCCAGCATCGACCCATCGAAGCAGTTTGTCTCTTGTATGATCATTTCCATGAGTCCATCTACATCTAAAAACCTGGTAATAGGAATCATGTGGCCGCCTTGGCAATAGATGTATGTGCCGGCACCACAACAGGGATGGGCCATAAAAACCGGTTGAGATATGCCCGTTTCAGCCTCTATTAAATGGGATATGGGTTTGACAAAGGGAATCGGATAAAAGTCATCTCGAGTTATCTCGTTGTTCGTCTGATCCTCCAGGAGTGCAAGAACATCGGGTATGGTAATCCTCTTCGCCGCCCGCTCTTCCTGGTCGATCCTTCCGGTAAAGGAAACAGGCTGGTAGTTTATGCCCTTTACGATGTCCCTGTTCTTAAAGGCGAATTTTACAATATCACCTACCTGGTCATCGTTAATACCCTTGGCAAGAGTTGGAACAAGTACGATGCTATGTTGCCCTGCTGCTCTCAAGTTATCTATAGCACGAAGCTTCGTAGGCAATAGATCATAGCCTCTGATCGCCTTATAGGGTTCAGGGGTAACACCGTCGAATTGCAGGTATATGGTGCAAAGGCCATTATATACCAAGTCTTTACAGAGATCCGGCCTGACAGCGAGCATTATGCCATTGGTTGCCACTTGAATCTGGGCGAAGCCCATCTTTCTTGCCAGAGAAACGATTTCACACAGGTCTTTTCTCAATGTAGGCTCGCCGCCAGAGAATTGAATTGCAGGGCATGGCACCGGCATTTGGTCCCTCAGAGCTTGCATCATGGCTCCGATCTGACTTATTGTCGGCTCATTCAGCTCATTTCCTGCATCGGCAAAGCAAATCGGGCAGGACAGGTTACACCTGCTGGTAACATCGATGATCCCCAAGAGAGTGCCTGTTTTATGGTTCTTGCATAAACCACAATCGAACGGACAACCTTGGTGGGCCTGGGGCGAATCCGTTAAACCCATCCAGTCCGTCTGGTATCGCATAAACCTTCTGTAAATGGCTGCATCTGACCAGTAGATATCTTTAAAATCACCATGCTCCTCGCAATGCTTCTCGATCATGACTGCCTCATCCTCTTGAAATATGCGAGCGGATATAACTTCCAAGCAGACAGGGCATAGGGACGAGACGGTTCTGGTGATGAGGGGCGTCTTGCCATTCATTGGATCAGTCTCTTTCGCTTCCTGAAGACTATTCATATTTATCACATCTTTAATATTGTGCATATTATAACTCTGGCCTTCTGCGGCTAGATGATGATTGGAGATCACTCGCATTATATCGCTTTAAAGCTTCATTGTATACATCTTCCGTCTTCGAGGCGATGCTATCCCATCTGAATTCGGCGTCGATCCGGTTGTAGCCTTCATAGGCCAGCTTTTTCATTTCATCTGGACTATCGAGCAGGCGGTTGATGCACCAAGCTATGGACTCAGGTTGGACGTAGGCCAACAGTCCATCTTCGAAATTATTTATTATACTGACCGCCTCAGTAGCGACAACTGGTTTGCAGGCGTCCCATGCCTCTAAAACTACAATTCCAAAAGGTTCATTTCTGCTCGGAATACATACAAGATCGCAGGCATTCAAGACTTCTTCCTTCGTAGGACCGCTGACATAACCCAAGAATCTGCAAGCTTCACCGATACCCAACTCCCAGGCCCTGCGCTCGCATTCAGTCCTCATGCTCCCCTCTCCGATGAAAATGAACTTTACATCACCGCGGTTCTTGAGTATGAGAGGAATTGACTCCACTAGCAAATCCGGTCCCTTCTGAATGCTCATCCGGCCACAAAAGAATACCATCGGCGTGATTGGAGAGATGCCATATCTCTCCTTCACCCTTCCTGCATCAAGAATTTGCGGGGTCTTTCTCCTGATAATGCCGTTGGGTATAATGGTGATCTTGCTCTCTGGAATAGAATATATCTGCATGAGTTCGTCTTGCATGCGCCTTGTTGTTACGATCATCTGCTGTGATTCGTAACCTCCGAGCCATTCTCTGTGAGATATCTCCTTGGAAATGTCATCGCCAAAATAGTTTCCATTTCTTCCCCATTCGCTGCTATGTAAAGTAAGGATATACCGAAGGCCGTAGTCGCTCTTTATGCGGTTTAGGGCCTTAACAGGATGCCAATCGTGACCATGGATTATATCGAACTTTCCGAATATCTTTTGAGCACGCTCAAAGCTCTCAAAGAGAGCATCACACATCTTGTCCATCTGGAAAACTATGTTTCCCAAGTTTTCTATGGCAACCCTATGATAATGGACCCCATTGATTATATCATAGACATCGAAGTCACCGCGACGGGTAAAGATATGTACCTCGTGGCCTCTTTTCACCAGTGCTTCGGACAGCTCAGACACATGAGGTGCTATTCCACCGATTTTTACTGAATACAAACTCTCCCAGGAAAATATACCTACTCTCATCTCAGTTCCTCTTTTGCGGGCCCTTTGGAGCATCCGTCTATCAGATCCGCCAATCATTTCCTCACCCAGCAGCTTTTAAAGCCTCTTCAACTTTCTTTAGAGCTTCAATTGCCTTAGATCACTCCAACGATTCCTTTATCTCATCCAAAGATTGCTTTCTCAGGAAGTCTATCGCTTTCTTTCCCATTTCATAGGATTGCCTAAGAGAAGCAATTCTCTCCAGCAGATACTTTGCATCATCTCTGCCAGCCAATATGTCTGATTCTGTCTTGTTTAGGGCCTCGCAAAAGAGCTGCACCTCTTTGGTAATGGCGTCCAGCATATTAGTTTTGATGGTTTCCGGATCAGTAATCGGTGCATATAGATGCCTTTTATCTCCGGGTATCACAACACGCTTAACTAATCCCAGGTTCTTCAATTGGTTCATATTTAAACTCACAGTTGACTTACTGTAGCCGGTGTCCTGCACCAGTTCATCTAAAGTCACTGGATCTTTGGCCGAAATCGCCAAACCCCTGAGATAACCCGCAGAGTCGCTATATCCCTTGATCCTGGCCCACTGGATACAGGCATTTATGATATGCCTCCTTATATCCCGATTCGAAGCCTCACCTTCCATTTAAATCACGGTTCTGTCTATTCTATTTCCGTCCGGTTGATGACGATGGTATTAGATATCTTATTGAACAAGCGCTGCCTGCTCCTTTGAAAGAGAATCAAAGACATTAGGACGTCAACGGGAAGCAGAAATGCCTTTCCAAATGACTCTGCAGCCGCATCTCTAAACCGAATTTGCTCTCCATAAGGTCCTGTTACAGCTATCTTAAGGAACATCTTCCCCACCGATTGACCTCTGTAGCCTTCCAGTGAAGTCCAATAAATGAACAACAGAGAAGATAGAAGCAATATTCCACTAATGGTGAAAACTCCTACCTCTAAGACGATTATGATTTTGTACCATATAAGACAGATAAGAAGGACATCGATCAACCAGGCCCAGAAACGATCTCCCCAGCTTGACAATACTATTATCTCATCCATAAGAGCTCCCTTCGATAACCTGATCCCGCTCGTTGTATCCAGATTTTCACATTTTTATATCGTGATTTGACCTGATCTTTTAGCCCCCAAAAAAACGGAGGGGGGCCTGGCGCTCAGCAGGCCTCCTTAGGCCTTTTTCTGCTTCTTTCGGTACATGTATCCACCGGCTGCGACTATGATAATGAGAACAATCACCGCAGGCAGAAGCAGGGATGAGGAGGCGGCTTTGACAACCACTGGTATCTTCATGCTTTCCGAGATGACTGTGTCGCCATTGAGGTCCGTATATTTGATCTCGCTGCTTATGCCGTAATCCTTCGTTGTAGCATCGGAGTCGACATCCATCCGGAAGAGGACAGTGGTCTCATTTCCCGGCTCCAAATTCCCGATGAAGGCCTGATCATCGGTGGAGGAGAAGGGCTTGAAGATGGAAAGCCTGGCCACGGCATCCCTCACCGGGTCCTCGCCGATATTCCTGTAGGTGGCATGGATCTCCTGCTTCTTGCCCCCGACCATAAGTTCAGCAGTGGTGTTCTGGATGACGAAGTCCGCCTGCTTCTTGACCCGGATGGTGACGGGAACCGTCTGGTTGGCCTTCTGGTAGATATAAGAGACCCGGTAGTTGGAGAATGTGGACGTGCCCCCCTCGGTGACTAGCTTGGAGGCATAAACCCGGACGTTATCCTGATAGTCATAAGTCATGTTCAAGTGGAGTGGATACTCTCCGGCAGGAGCATGCTCCCCGATCTTTATGGTGAACTTGAGAGGGAACTGGGTCTTGTCGCCTGACTTGAGCGACTCGACCACCTGGTCGCCTGACTTCACCTCGATCTGAGGGGCCCGGGAGACCAGGGTAGTGGTAATCCCCAGAGCAGTGGGCTTCTTGTTCTCCTCCTCTAGCTCTGCACTGGCAAGGGCATACTCCTTGGCATTCTGGGGCATCTGATCCTGCTTGAAGCCAATGATCCGGCCGTAGTTGGTCAGATCAAGATAGAGGGTGACGGTATCCCCCCGCTTGAACTCATCTGTACCGGAGATGCTCGCGGATATGTCCGGACTGCCGTACATGGTGTAATAATTGTCCCCGCCAAGCTCCAGGGGTATGTAGCTGTTCTGGGCCTGGCTCGTAGCCAGAAGTGTCAACATGATAGCCAAAGCTATCGCAAACTTAATTTCCATTGATTCTTCTCCGTGATTGATCATTAATTAGCGCAATTGCTTTCTTAAGTTCCTGTTTAGCGTTCTCCACCACTTCACGGTGAATTTCCATGCGAATCATTAAAACCACAAATACTGTGAATGTGGTGATGAGAGCAAAGACAATCGACAGCACTGTCACCAGCCCGAAGTTGCTGATGATGTTGAAGGGCGATGACATCAGAGCGGCAAATCCGAAAATGACAGCTGCTCCCGATGCCACCAGAGCAGAACCTATGCGATTGGCCGTGATCTTCAGCGCCTCATAAGGATCACCAACATTATGCAACTCCTCATAGAAGCGCTCCATCATCAGTATGGCATATTCCGAGCCTACTCCCAAGATCAGAGCACCCAGTGTGGCTGTGAGGGGTGTGTACTTCAGTCCACCGTAATACATGACCAATCCCATCCAGCCTATCACTACCAGCATGGGCAGCACTGGCAAGAGGGCCTTGATCAGGTCTCTGTATATCGCTAAGAGCAGGATGAAAATCAAGACCAGGCCCAGCAGCGACATTTCTACTCTACCGGATATCAGTGCATCCATAACCGTGGCCATGAGCACTGCTTGGCCCGTTATCCGAACTGAAACTCCAGGAGGCGGAGTCATCCAGGCCAGGTCGTCTTCGTACGACTTGATTAGCCGGGCCATACCTTCCGTACCCAAGTTGGTCTGGGCATCGCCGATATTTACATCCACAATGGCCAGGTTATGACCGCTCAGGTACGTATCTTGCACGGCCTCAGGCAGGGAGGCAATTATCTCCCGTATTTGGGTTCTATCATCAGGTATCTCCCCGCCGCCAGCCTCTTTAACATAGGTGGCTATGCTCGTAACGCTTTCAGTCCTATCCTCTCTGGATGTCAGCAAATAGTTGCTGAAATCATCCATCCACCTGAGATTATGCGGATCGGTAACGTCGTCAGCCTGAACCAAGAATTTGAGCGAGTCAGTTCCGCCAAAGAACGCTTTCATGTGATTTAAATCGATCAGCGGAGACAAGTCCTGGGGAATGTAGTTCTTCGTATCCGTTTCTATGGGAACCATCGTATCGGCATAGTTTCCAGCAAGGGCAAGAATCAGAGCCACAGCCAGCACTGCTTTCCATCTTCCGACACAGAAATTTGCGACATTCTCTATGAAAGCGCCAATTGCCGAACCATCTTCCGAATGGCCTTCTGCCTTCTTTTTTCTGGGTGATTTTCTTTCAGACAGATAAAGAACCGTTGTATTCACGAAGAGGGCGGAGAGATAGCACATGACAAGACCGATCATGCAGACCTTTCCGAAATCGTTGATTGAGGGGACGGTGGAGCTGAGAAGTGCGATAAAGCCTGCTTCGGTTACAGTCACGGCGATGGCCACAGGAATGGCCACGTGGTTGACCGTACTGATGGCGGCTTCCACAGAGGACTTGCCTTTGATCAACTCCTCATCTATCCGGTTGTGGAACTGGATGGCATAGTCTATGCCGAGTCCAATCATGATGGGGAAAGCAGCAAATGTGACCATGCCCATGGGTATATGAAAAAAACCCATAGCTCCGACGGTCCAGATTATGCCCAGAAGGACTATTGGTAAAGGAAGCAGAGGCCATCTGACATGTCTGAAGACCAGGAGCAAAGCGACTATCATCAGCAACCCGCACAGGAGAAGGACCGAGCCATTGCTGTTGTTCATCACCTCTTGAATAGCGGCCTGAAAAGAGGGATCGCCCGTGACGGTGGTGCTATAGCCTGCGGGAAATTCTGCAAAATCAACTGCACTACTTATTTCTGCAAGAAGCTCACCACGTTGTGACTCTGTCAGGGTAGCTGTGGTGGGCATCCCCACGATCATCCTGGTATGCCTGCTGTCAGGCATGAGTCCCTGGACCGAGGAGCCAGCATCAGCCAGGATCTCGTCTATCCTTTCCTGAGAAGGAATACGGCGGATGCCACTGCTTTGATATTCAGCATCGGCAACGATGTCGGCTATGCTCTGGACGCTGATTACATTAGGAATCATCTTCGTGTGATCGGATAAGCGCAAGCTGGCCGACAGGGCATCTGCTTTTGCCACGTTATCGCCTTCTATCAGAATTATATTGCCATCTGCGCCGAAGTTTTCCTGATATAAATGGTCATATAACTGATAAAGGGACGAATCTTTTGACACAAAGCTCTCTGTAGTCATGCCGGTACTCTCTATCTGCTGAGCATAATGAACTGATACCAGTGTCAAGAGAACTGCTACGGCTATGATTATTACAGGATTCTTGGTGATCCACACCCCGAGTCGCTCCAAGCCTATCATGCCAATAAAACCTTCTGTTCGGATTTTGCCGAATAGACCAAATAAACATAAAATACTTAAACTTTGTGACTGATCTGAGTGGTGTGAACGATGAAGAAATGCTGGCGCTAAAGAGGCCTATTATTGATGCATGCATTAAATCCGCCCAGAAAAATGGGTGGAGCGATGCTATGGGATTGCTCAGAGGAACTCTCTTCTTGGAAAGCGAATCCATGTCCCTTGATACGCTGGCCGAGAAGACCGGCTACAGCAAAACGACAGTGCGCTCCAATATGAACTTCCTTGAAAACCTCGGCATGGCCCATCGTGTAGTGGACCTGGCGGGCAAGCGGCGTCACGACAAGCAGCATCGCTATGCTCTGGAAACTGACGTCGAAGCGATGAGGCCGGTGGTCCTGTCTGCTGTAAGAGAGGAGATTCATTCTATCTTGCGGGCTCTCAATCAAGTAGAAAAAAATCTCGCGGCTCATAGCTCGGAGGCTGAGAAGACGAGCGCAATAATGCGCAAGACAAGGCAGTTTTATGAAGAGATGGACAGAGTCATGGAGCTAATGAATCATTACACCTTGAAAGAGCTTATCGAAGTTCTGGAGAGCAAGAAAAAGTGAATGGGACGATATAAATTGTGCAATAACCTTTTTCCCCAATCAGCGCCAATGCAACAAATATGTCCCCCAGCCTCGCCATCTACCGCGGCCTGAAGCGTGCCGGGATAGACTTCGCCGCCTCTGTACCCTGCGTCAACCTGCAAGAGCTCCTGACACTGCTGGGCGAAGACCCGGATATCATCCACCTTCCCGCCACCCGGGAGGAGGAGGGGGTAGGCCTGTGCGCCGGTGCCTGGATGGGAGGACGAAGGCCCGCTCTGCTCATGCAGAACTCGGGATTGGGAAACTGCATCAATGCCCTGGCCTCGCTTGACATGCTCTACGGCATTCCTCTGCTCATAATCATCAGCCACCGCGGCGGCAAGGGCGAGCCGATAGTTGGCCAGGTGCCCATGGGCCGGCTCACTGTCCCCCTTCTGCAGACCCTGGATATCCCCTACCAAGCTCCCGCAAGCGGAGAGGGTGAGGAGGCTGTGGTGGCATCCTGGGAAGAGGCCCAGGAAAAGCGTCATCCAGCAGCCGTTCTCCTGGACCTGGACTATTGGAGGCGAGCATGAAGCGCATCGAAGCCATCTCTTTAGCTGTCGAATCCGCCCAGGGGCAAAATGCCCTATTGATCTCGAATATCGGCTTTCCCAGCCGGGAGCTGTACTCCATCTGCGACCGGCAGGAGAACTTCTATATGCTCGGCTCCATGGGCATGGCCTCTTCCATCGGCCTGGGCCTGGCCCTGGCAAAGCCCAAGAGAAGGGTGATGGTCCTTGACGGCGACGGCTCAGTTCTCATGAACCTGGGGACCCTGGCCACAATTGCCCTTCACGGCCCGAAAAACTTTCTGCTGGTGATCCTGGACAACTGCTGCTACGGCTCTACCGGCTCGCAGCCCACCTGCACCTGCTACTGCACCGACCTTGCCGCCGTCGCCCGGGGGGCAGGGGTCAGAGAGGTGGAGAACGTCGATGACATCGAGGGTCTGGCCCAGGTCCTCGAGGGACAGGGCGTAGTGGTGGCGAAGGTGGAGACGGGCAATGCCATCGTCCCCATAATTGACCTTGGCCCAGAGCAGATAATCGAAAGGTTCACCCGATCCGCTCTATCGGCGGAGCCATCCTGAACGATCCTTC
The DNA here is from genome assembly GCF_002496465.1 of Methanosaeta sp. UBA356. Lineage (NCBI taxonomy): Archaea > Methanobacteriati > Methanobacteriota > Methanomicrobia > Methanotrichales > Methanotrichaceae > Methanothrix > Methanosaeta sp. UBA356. Next base: position 14,075 of record NZ_DAKC01000013.1, read on the forward strand.
CAGAATCCTTCTTTTCAGCTCCCCGGATAGCTTCACAGCTCTGAGCCTGTCCGACTGGCGCAGGACCACCGGCACAGAGCGGACGCTTCCCGAAGAGGTCTTCATCCGCAACGCACCCAGGCGGCAGCGGAAGGCGCCGTTCGGACATTCGGTCACGCACAGGCCGCAATGAAAGCAGAGCGACCCATCCCGGATGGCCACCCGCGCCTCCTGATCGTAGCGGACAGCCCTCATGGGGCAGGCTCTCTCCACCAGACATTTTTTGCATCCCCTGCACCGCTGCGGATCAAACTCCACCTCCAGGTCCACGTCCTCCCAGACATCCCCATAATTGGCCTGGCCTATCAC
>NZ_DAKC01000108.1:0-9964 GCF_002496465.1 Methanosaeta sp. UBA356
AATTCCGCCGCCGGGCCGGAGAGGTGGATGGAGGATGAAATGCAATGACCTTGCTATTTTAATGGTAACCCAACATCTTCGGAGAAGTATTTGGTTTAACCCAATTAGCTTCCTTAGGCAGGGTTTGAATGGGTGATCTATAAGTTCCATCGTAATGAATCATTTTAAAGACTAATCGAAATAAAATATCATGAAGATGTGCTCTGATTACGTTGATCTCTGTAAAATCAAATTCATCTCCATCAAACTCCAAAAAACCTTTGTGTATTTCTACACCTCTGCAATGAGATAAAAATCTAATCCAGCTCTTTCTATTCTCAGAATCTTGATAATAATCCTCTATAATATTTGCATCTGCCAGATCAAATAGTTTTAGTAGGTCACTTAGTGATAATCCAAAATCTCTAGCGGTTCCTGCTGGAATTGTCCTTGTTCTATTGGCAATTTCTCCTATTACGCGACTTTGTTCATCATCAACTGCTATCGCTGATATATCGCGGGAAGCCTTCTCGAGAATTGCCTTGATTTTCTTTTGTTGAGATGTATTTATGCGTTGATTTAGATTTTGAGTTTTTAAATCGAATATCTCACATAAGCCGTCTAACGCCTGAAATATATGAATTAATTTTTCATCTATATCTAAATTCCTGGATCCTGCTCGAACTAAATGCTTTAAAGTAGCAATCATATAAGAATTTCCTAAATGTAAAAGAGATTGACCGTTATCAAGTAGTATGCCTATCCCACGACCACAAAATTCGTCCATTGCGACATGACCTTTGAAATAAATTGGATTATTGTGCTCAACATGAATACGCTTAACGAGCTCCCCTTCTGCAGTCCTAAGCTCAATATATGGAGACCCTATTTCTGTGCCTGTTGCAAGCCCAAGCAATTCTAGGAAATTTATCGGAACTTGTTGATCCAATGATTCAGAGTCTTTCGGGATAGATCTCAACTCACCAACCATTATAGAAGTAATTTTTTTTGGCTTTTTAAAATTGGTTAACTCATCTTTCCTAACCTCGTAATCCTCAAGGGGCTCAATGAAACAAATGCTGCAATTAAATTTAAAAATTATGCCAACATGTTTACTAGAAATGCTTAGTGGGTGCGTCCATTCACGAGGATATCTATAAAAATTAGTCATTAAATTATATAGAGGGAGCACCCAATATTTAGCTTCTTTATCGTGTACTTCGAATTGCGAAGTCAGAACAAAAAAATTCAATACATTATTTAAATAATTCGGAATATAATGCTTAATATTGATTCCAATACTTGAAAAAGTACCATTTGGTGTGACGACTTCAAGTTTTGTACACTGATTTGCTTCGATTTGTTTAGAAAACCTAAGTATTCGAAAATATTCCTCGGTGGACACATTCCTATTGAGAAGTTCAAGTATGTTAGGTTCAACACATCCACTAATATTTCTAAACTCCATTTGAATTTCGGATTCGCCAGACTCATTGAATGCAATTATTACTGGCCCTTCTAGAATAACTCTAGGATTGGCAAATTCTGCGCGACCTTCTCCAGCATATTTGATATTGTCTTCAAGCCAATTTATAGATGAGATTGCCATAGTTTACCCCTTTAAACCTTAATTCTAATGCTAGCAAGCCCACTCCTTGCACAACAACTCGGCCTGCTCCAGCACCGTCTGCGTCGCCTTCTCCTGCTTATCCGGAGGGTAGCCGTATTTGCGCAGCAGCCGCCTGACTATCACCCGCAGCTTTGCCCTAGCCGATTCCTTAACCGTCCAGTCTATTGTCGCATTCTTCCGGACGGCCAAAACCAACTCCTTCGCGATCTCTTGCAGGGTTTCGTCTCCCAGCACTTTTACTGCGCTGTCGTTTACCTCCAAGGCATCATAAAAGGCCAGCTCATCCTCATTTAGGCCAAGATTCTCTCCCCGCCTGTGAGCCTCTTTCATCTCCTTGGCCAACTGGATGAGCTCTTCGATGACCTGAGCCGCCTCTATGGAGCGATTATGGTACTTGTTGATCGATTGGTCGAGCATCTGAGCAAAGGACCTTGATTGAACCAGGTTCTTGTGGGAGACAGTCTTTATCTCGTCGTTGAGAAGCTTCCTCAGAAGCTCCAAGGCCAGATTCCTGTGGGGCAAGCCTCGCACCTCCTCCAGGAATTCCTCGGATAGAATGGAGATATCCGGGGTCTTGATGCCTGCTGCCTTGTAGATGTCCACGATGCCATTGGGCACAATGGCCTGAGAAACTATCTGCCTTATTGCTGCGTCCAGATCCTCTTTAGTCTTGCCATCTGGCGATGTAGCCTTAGATAGGCCAGAGCGGACCGCCTGATAGAAGGCGACCTCCTCGCGGATCTCCTGAGCCTTATCATGGGTTACTACTATGGCATATGACTTGGAGAGCTCGGTGACTGCCTGAATATAGCGATTCCTGCCATCTTCTAAGGAGAGGATATAATTCATGGCCTCAGCTATGGCTGCCAGCCTTTGCTCTGGAGTACCCTGGAAGAATTTAGAGGTATCAAAGCCGTGGAACATGGCCTGGACGACCTCGTACTTCTCAAGCATAAGGGCCACAACTTCTTCCTCAGGAATGCCTGTCTCTCCCCGGTCGCCCTCTGTGTACTCAGCTAAGGCTTGCTTTAGGCTCTCGGCTATGCCCAGGTAATCCACTATTAGGCCGCCGGGTTTGTCCTTGAAGACACGATTCACCCGAGCTATGGCCTGCATCAAGCCATGGCCCTGCATGAATTTGTCAATATACATAGTATGCAGGCATGGAGCATCAAAGCCAGTAAGCCACATATCTCTGACTATTACTAGCTTCAGAGGATCAATTGGGTCCTTGAAGCGGTCGGCCATATCCTTTCGCTTCTTCTTGTTTCTGATATGGGGCTGGAGGTTCTCTTTATCCGAGGCCGAGCCGGTGATGACCACTTTGATTACACCCTTTTCGTCGTCTGGATCGTGCCACTCTGGCCTGAGCTTTACAATGGCCTCGTACATCTGGGCACAGATGCGGCGGCTCATGCAGACTATCATGGCTTTGCCCTCCAAGGCCTCTTGGCGCTTTTCAAAATGTTGGACGATATCCTCAGCTATGAGAGAAATCCGTTTATCTGCACCAGCTACGGCCTCCAACCTGGCCCATTTGCTTTTGAGTCGCTCCTTGATGGCCTGCTCCTCGCCCTCAGTGATCTCCTCGAAGTTGGGATCAATCTTAGGCCGTTCTGCCTTTGAGAGGTCGAGCTTAGCCAGCCTGGCCTCGTAATAGATGCGCACTGTAGAACCGTCTTCTACTGCTCTCTGGATGTCGTAGATATCGATGTAGTTGCCGAAGACCGCCGGGGTGTTTATGTCTGTCTTCTCTATCGGCGTGCCGGTAAATCCAATGAATGAGGCATTGGGCAGGGCATCACGGAGGTATTTTGCAAAGCCGTAAGCAGTGTAGGCTCCTTCCTTTTTCTTGACTATATGGGCTTTGAAACCGTATTGGCTTCTGTGGGCCTCATCAGCGATGAATACAATGTTGCGACGGTCGGAGAGGAGAGGATACTTTTCTTTGTCGTCTTCAGGCGAGAACTTCTGGATTGTGGTAAAGATCACTCCTCCTGAGGCCACCTGGAGCAGCTTCTTGAGGTCCTCTCGGTTATCTGCTTGGACTGGCGCCTGGCGGAGCAGGCTCTGACAGGCGGCAAAGGTATCGAAAAGCTGGTCGTCTAAGTCGTTTCTGTCGTTTAGAACAACTAAGGTAGGGTTCTGCATTGCAGGATGGGCGATGATTTTCCCGGCATAGAAGGCCATAGAGAGGCTCTTGCCACTGCCTTGTGTATGCCAGATTACGCCTGCCTTGCGGTCTCCATCGTGAGAAGTAGCCTTTATGGTGCAATCTACTGCTTTGTTTACGGCGTGATATTGGTGATAGGCGGCCATCTTCTTAGCCACATTCTCTCCATCGGCCTCGAAGACTATGAAGTGCTTTATAAGGTCAAGGAATCGGCTTTTATCGAAGATGCCTTTGATGAGCACATCCAGCTCCGGCTTTCCTTTGGGCGCAATCTCTTTTCCGTCTATGGTCCTCCAGGGCATGAACCTGGCCCAGTCAGAGGTTAGGGTACCTGCCCTGGCCTCCAGGCCGTCGGAGATCACCAGCATCTCGTTGTAGGTGAAAAGTGATGGTATGTCGTTCTTGTAGGTCTGGAGCTGCTGGAAGGCGGTTTGGATGGTGGCATTCTCGTCCGCAGGATTCTTGAGCTCTATGACCGCTAGGGGCAGTCCATTTACAAAAATAACGATGTCGGGACGTCTATTCTGCTGGCCTTCGATGACGGTGAACTGGTTTATGGCCAGGAACTCGTTGTTCTCCGGATTCTCGAAGTCCACCAGGCGGGCGTAGTTTCCGGCTATGGAGCCGTCTTTGCGCTGGTATTCTACGGCTACGCCGTCGATGAGCATTTTATGAAAGGCCCGGTTGTTGGCCAGGAGAGATGGTGACTGCTGGCGGGAGACTTTGCGGAGGGCTTCTTCCAGGGTATCGGCTGGGATGCCTGGATTGAGGCGGCTCAAGGCTTCGCCGAGGCGGCGAATGAGGAGGACCTCCAAGAAGGACTCGCGCTCGGCTGCTGGCTCTTCGGGGGCAATGTCCGGGCCGAAGATGGATGTATAGCCGAGGGAGGCGAGCCAGGAAAGGGTGGCTTCTTCGACTTCGGATTCAGTTAAGTTCATCCATTATTCCGCCTGCTTAACGATCCAAAGTATTCTTCCGCCAATTCATTTGCTCCTTTGTTCATTTGCGCGTCTTGTGCATTTCGTAAATATCTATAAATTCTATCATAAATCAATGGATTGTTGCTCCTGCAATCAAAAATAGCATCCTGAATAGCTCTTGATTCCCTCTCTATCTGTTCCAGAGCAATTTCATTTTTTATTGCCTTGGCCCATATTTCCTCAACGTAGCTCTTCAGTCGATCCAATCTTTCTGCAGCATCGTGTTGTTGCATATGCTCACGTATGCCCAATAATATCGCCGGTGAAAGAGGAGCAAGCACTGCAAGAACAAATTTTTCCATATCCATTTCCCCAACGAGGCCAATAAAAAAAACCAAAATTGATGCAACAATAAGAAGAATTCCTGACCAGAAGCAATACCTTCTCCTTAGGTTGAAATCCCACCAGCAGTTGGTCCGTTGACATATAAGTCGTGCCATATGAAGTGGCAAGCTCTCAACTACCTGTGGGTACCAGTCTTTTAGTGTCATTAATTCAGGATCTTTTGATTTTAATTTTTTCGATAGATCTTCAATCGATTCTGCATCTGGTTTGTTATTTAATTTCAACGTATGCCAATCGAGATGCAGGACATCGCAATCAAACAGTTCTTGGATTTTTGCTGCTTGCATTTTCAATGATTTTATAAAACGATCTATAAAGGCTGCATCTAAAATAGCGATGCTTAATCCATAAAACGCCGCCCAAACCTTGAGATCTGGATTGAATGTAATCGCTAATGACCAGACTATTACAATTGGAACTGCAAGGATTATCTGAACTATGCTTATCAGTTTTGCCTTTGAATACAGGTACCTCTGTGCTGCTAAACGTTCCAATTGGCGCACAGTATTTTGATTTCTTGTTATTGTGTTGGGCATGCAACCTCAAAATTTGCTCTAACCATATGCGGGGAAATAATCTCCGAATATGAGACGCCATTTATCATATGCATCTTGTACATTACCCATACTATTCAGCCTTTCTGCATCAATTGCCCTTTCATAAGCAGTTTCTATGCAATTTATTGCATTAGCTTTTTTTTCTTTTGTGTCTAAATAAGCACCTATATTCCCACCAAATCCTGCGGGATCAATAACGGCGTATTGAATTTGGGTTCTTGCTTTATCGAAAACATATCTGATACCAGAAGGATTATCTGATATGGTTACATTATTTAAAATTTGAAGAACGAGTGATTCTAAGTGGAAGGAACGCAATGGAGCACTATGTGCTCGATTCCAACATTTGATCATTTTTATAAGTGGAACTAAATATCCATTATGCATTTTATTGGCTTCAGTCCAAACATCAATATGTTTTTTGGGATCTGTAGAGATCCACCGCTTTAATATCGTGTCCGGAATTAAATAACCTCCACCTTGACGGGAGAATGCTGGAACCACATCTACCCTGAAATCGCTAAATACGATGGTCACCGCTTGCCCATTTCGGCTTATATCGGGTGTATTAGGATATGTTTTTCTCAGCACTTGTTTAACTTTATCCAATAATATAGCCTGTCCATCTTGCTTAAAGTATTCTGATCTTAATATAACGAAAATATCAATATCAGCTTCAGATAACGGAGCTATCATTGTATTTCGTCTATATGATCCAGCCAAAAAGGAATCAAGCACATTTAAGTCGGTTTTTAATGCATCTCTGATATTTTGCTGACGTTCCGATGTAGTTTTTTCTTGAAGTGTGGTAATTTCAAGATTTTCTTTTAATTTTTGAAATCCCTGAGTTATTGTTGTTGGCATTCATATAACCTCCTTAGCGACTCTACAATTGTTATCTTTCTTCAATTCGCCTGATATAAGTTTCGGAAGCAGAAAATCGCGAATAGCAATTAGGTTTTTGGATTCTTGCAGGTTCATAATAATCCGTTCCATGAATGAAGAAATTTTATCATCAAACATCTGTGTTAATTTAAAAGGTACTATGATGCTTTTAACTCTTATAAAAGTCTCTCTCGTGATCGTATCAAATACTGAACCATGTGTACTCCGCTGCAATTCTGACACAAGATTCCTCACTGCGAAGAAAGTGAAATAATTGCCGCGATTATCTTTCCCGCGGATTCCGTAACAAGATTGGTTCATAGCCATTGCAACGCCTACAAGGGCACACTTCCCGATGGTACCTCTTGCAGATATAATTGTAGTTCCTCTCGGCAATAACCTTGCAGATGAATCCTCGATCCCACGTTTAGTAATCTTCTTCTCAGTGTCAATAACAAAGACGTCACCATTTCTAGGAGAATCAACGATCGAGAACCAAGGGATATCCCCATTCCAATACTCTGGATTTGATGTCTTAGGAGTACCCCCTCCAATTAATTCAATGGTTTCATCAAAACTGCCGACTCTCCATCCCTTCGGCACAATCCCCATCTCAGTCTCCTCGAAGTCGTCCGGAAACAGAGCTGCCGTCTCCGCATCCATACCAGCAGGCTCTCGGCCCTCGGCCTTGGCCCGCACGGGATCGAAGTCTACGAACCAGGACTTGAAGATGGCGCGGGCGATGGCCTCAAGGGTCTCATCCATGCGGCGATTCAGCTCGATCTTGTCGTCCAGAGAGCCAAGAATGGAGCTAATTGCGTGCTGTTCAGTGATATCTCTTGGAATTCGAACTGAAAGAGGATGGATATGATTTCTATTCAGCGTTGGAACTCCGCTTCCAACATTGAACTTTGAAAAGTCAAGAGATTTCAGAAGATAATAGCAAAATCGTTTATCATTACCTTTGAAATCCTTGACCCAAAGAGTTGTATTTAGTGGCCAAAAATTAGACAAAATATATTGCCCGCCTCCAATACTGCCAGAGCGCCCGATAACTACACCTGGACCCTTTACCATCGCATCTTTATGATAGCCTACTTGGCCAGTTGAGGCAATAACAGGATATGGCCCAAGCTTGCGCTTTGATTCAGGCAAATCAAACCCTCTTTGGAGCGTTAATACATCGCCCAAAGTGCATTCAATCCAATCATTTTCCATATAATAATCCCTTTAAGTTGGATCGAATATCTGCTTCTAATCTTGCAGATTCTCTGAATTGTTCCTCCAGGTTCGCCGTCAGCCTTTGCATCTTCTCCTCGAATGGCTCGCCATCGTCCTCTGCTACCTCAGATCCCACGTACCGCCCAGGCGTGAGCACATAGCCGTTCTTCCTCATCTCCTCGACCTTGGCGCTCTTGCAGAACCCAGGCACATCCTCATACTTACCCGCTTCAGAATCGCCCCTCCAGGCATGATAGGTCTCAGCTATTTTGGCGATCTCTTCAGCCATCAGATCCCGGTGCACCCGGTCGATCAGAATCCCCATCTTTCGGGCATCGATGAACAGCGTCTCGCCTCTCCTGTCCCTGAATCTGCCGTTCTTCCTGTCCCTGGCCAAGAACCATAGGCAGGCCGGAATCTGTGTGGAGTAAAAGAGCTGCCCAGGAAGTGCCACCATACAGTCTACAAGGTCGGTCTCGATGATGTTCTTGCGGATCTCGCCCTCTCCGGACTGGTTAGAGGACATAGAGCCGTTGGCCAGCACAAATCCGGCTATGCCAACAGGAGCCAGATGATAAATGAAGTGTTGCACCCAGGCGAAGTTGGCATTGCCTACAGGTGGTAATCCATACTTCCAGCGCACATCCTCCCGCAGTCGCTCACCGCCCCAGTCGCTGGAGTTAAAGGGCGGATTGGCCAGGATGTAGTCTGCCCTCAGGTCTTTGTGCAAGTCGCGATGGAAGCTGTCGGCGTGCTCCGGGCCGAGGTTGTTATCAATTCCTCTGATGGCCAGGTTCATCTTGGCCAGCTTCCAGGTTGTAGGATTGGACTCCTGGCCGTAGATGGATATATCTCCGATGTGCCCGCCGTGGGCCTGAACGAACTTCTCGCTCTGCACGAACATGCCGCCCGAGCCGCAGCAGGGATCGAAGATTCGGCCTTTATAGGGTGCCAGCATCTCCACCAGCACCTGAACCACGCAGCGAGGGGTGTAGAACTGCCCGCCCTTCTTGCCTTCGGCAGAGGCAAACTGGCCCAGGAAATACTCATAGACTCTCCCCAGGATATCCTTGGAGCGGTTCTCTGCATCGCCCAGGCCAATTCCTGCGATAAGATCAATCAGCTCACCGAGACGCTGCTTATCAAGGGCAGGCCGGGCATAGTCCTTGGGCAGGACGCCCTTGAGGGAGCGGTTATCCCTCTCGATGGCTAACATGGCATCATCTACCAGCTTGCCAATGGAGGCCTGCTTGGCGTTGGCCTGCAGGAAAGACCAGCGAGCCTCTTTGGGTACCCAGAAAATGTTATCAGCTCGATACTCATCGGGATCTTCCGGATCCGCGCCCTGATCCACCTCATTATGGAGCTGAGTGTGCCTCTCCTCGAAGGCATCGGAGATATACTTCAAGAATATGAGGCCTAAGACGACGTGTTTGTATTCTGCTGCGTCCATGTTGTTGCGGAGCTTATCGGCGGCTGCCCAAAGGGTGGCTTCGAATCCCAGGGTTGCGCCATTTGTCTTTGGATTATTGCTGCGTCTGCCTCTTGCCATATCCTTGCACCTTAAACCAAATTGACTTCTTCAGTCACCTTTAAATAGATTATTGATTGCAATGAAATTTATAATTAAACATAGTCCATTGATTCTTCTGTGTTCTCAGGATGCGTTTTTCTCATCAATATTCACAAAGTGAAGATCCGGGAAAGACTTGTAGAGTAGGCCTAAGATGCATAATAATACAAAATAAAAAGTATGCCTTACAGGACTACGATCCATAGGCAAATCAAGCATAATCACTATTTTGTAGGGTAGCCCGGAGAACCTTAAATCATTTAGGAGAACTAATCTCCGGGCTTATTAATCGAATTACAGTATTAGTTTATTAAGTTTTTGGTAAATATCTCTATGTGTAGAGTCCCGAAATTATTTCGCCTATCATCTAAGCTTGGACGCATAGTCCAAGATATGAAATTGAACAAGACGAAGGTTCGTTATATCCTTCGTCAAAACCGCAAGGGGGTAGCCACAAAAGAGATTGCGTGGGATGTCAAGATCTCACAAAGGAGAGTCCAGCAGATCATTAAAGAATACAAGGAGACCGGGCAAGAACCTGTCTTGGGCGAAAAAGTTGGTCGCCCCCGCAAACCCTTCACTGAGAAAGAGACAGAGGTCATCAGAGCAGCCCATGCTCGC
>NZ_DAKC01000111.1:0-4100 GCF_002496465.1 Methanosaeta sp. UBA356
CATTCCCCGCACCTAATCACTACCAATCCATAAAGAGGCGTATTTTTCTCTTTTGATATGTCAAACCATTTGGCAGACTTCTGCAGCTATATCTTTAACGATTCTCTAAGTTGTCTTTTAATCTCTGAGAATTCTTCATCATTGATGCGATAAGATTCAATTTTGGAACCGCTCCACCAGTCGAATTTGGCTTCATTGAGAATGCTGATGAGCAGTGTATGAGTCTCAAGCCAATCATAATCTATGCCTTGCTCACGCAGTGCTCTTGTGAATTGGGGGCAGATGTAAGCTATGCATTTTGGCGTCTTATGCGTTTTAAGGATGCAGCCTTTCTCGCTGGAATAGGGGCAAGATTTTGTTAAGTCGCCAACGCCATAAATCCTTATTCGCTCTTCATCCAGTTCGCTGCAACCGGCGATGATTTTTCGATATTCAACGATATTTTCATTGCAGCAACCATTACATGTTCTGCCATAATTCTCTTTACAGTAGCCAGTACTCTCAAAAAAAATATGGAGCAATAACTCCAGCTCCAGATACCTGGCCAGGGGCTTGCTTAAAGCGGGGGGAATTCTCTCAGGCATAATAGCTTTCTCTCCGCCTATCGGAATTGAATCTGACTTCAATTATCCCATCCCACCTGCGTTTTCTACACTATTAAGCCTGTTCCTTAATAACTATTCCTGATACTACGTTGACCATATAGATCTGCAGCGTTTTGCGCTCGGGACAAGCACATTATCGCCAACAAGACTCGTGGGCCAAAAGAAGCCGATAAAATCATTCAGCCCGGATCATTCCGAAGTTCTCGCCATGCACAAAGCGCGGCATAAGTTCATGTGGCGGAGCAGCCATGGCCAGTGTCTCACGATGCATGTGGGAGGTGTATCTGGGAGATATTCTGGGTCTATAATTACCATCCTTTTGCAAAATTAAAATATGATTGCTAATTAATTTATGAAAATATAATCACTTTTATAATCATAGAGTATTAAATGTCGTTTATTCTTCACATTGGTACTTAATGCGGTCTCTCATGTGTTCAGATCCCCACACACAAAGCTGGTAGAGGATCGGCATCAGGGATTTGCCCATTTCTGTGAGAGAATACTCTACCTTCGGCGGGACCTGGGTGTAAACCTTCCTGGAGATAAGCCCATCTTCCTCAAGCTGGCGAAGCTGTTTTGTAAGCATCCTCTGGGATATTCTGGGCTGTAGCCGGTCCAGTAACTGGCTAAAACGCAGCGTCTCATCGTTCAGCTCATATATGATCAACGGTTTCCATTTCCCTCCGATCACATCCAGGGTTGCATCCATTGGCCAATCGTACTTGTTTTCCTTGGGGATAGAGTTCATCGGTATCAATCCTGTTCGTGTGTAACATATCTGTCTGTATTACCAATTTATACCTGACGTGCTTCGGGTATATCATAAAGATACAGGTGAATGGAAAAATGCTGTATAGGAATAATCCTAAAAATGGAGACGAGCTTTCCATACTTGGATTCGGATGCATGCGCCTCCCATTAAAAGAGGACGGTTCTATAGATGAAGAAAGAGCCACCAATCAGTTGCGCTATGCAATCGATTGCGGAGTAAACTATGTAGATACGGCCTGGCCTTATCATATGGAACAGAGCGAGCCCTTTTTAGGTCGCGCTCTTGCCAACGGATACTGCGGGAAGGTCAAGCTCGCAACAAAGCTTCCAAGCTGGATGGTAAAAGGCCGGGAGGATATGGACTTTTTCCTAAACTCGCAGCTGGAGAAGCTCAATACCGATCACATTGACTATTACCTCATCCACGCTCTGGTTGGTGACCTGTGGGATCATCTTGAAAGGCTAGGCATAGCTGACTTCCTCGACGAAGCAAAAGCCGATGGCCGCATAATTAACGCAGGTTTTTCTTTTCATGGCGCGGGAGAGGATTTCAAGAGGATAGTGGATGCTTACGATTGGGACTTTTGTCAGATACAATATAACTTCCTGGACGAAAAGAACCAGGCAGGCACCGAGGGTTTGGAATATGCAAGCTTAAAAGGCCTTGGTGTAATCATTATGGAGCCCCTCCGTGGAGGGATGCTCGCAAGCCATACGCCTCCCGCGGTGAAAGAGATCTGGGACGAGGCCCCAACGAAAAGGACAGCTGCAGAATGGGCTCTTCGCTGGGTATGGAACCGTCCAGAGGTCACCGTTGCCCTCTCCGGGATGAATGATGAGAAACATATTGAAGAGAATCTTGCGGTGGCAGACAGTGCACAGCCGAATTCCCTGACGGAAGCTGAATTGCAGCTGGCAAAAAGAGCGGAGCGGAAGTACCGTGAGCTGATGAAAGCAGGCTGTACGGGCTGCAGATACTGTATGCCCTGTCCGGAGGGGGTGAATATCCCCTTATGTTTCGAATTGTACAACAACCTTCATATGTCCGGCAATGCGAATGAGGCAAAGTTCCTTTATGCTGCCTCCTTGGGTGGCGTCCTATCCACAGGAGAGATCGCGTTCGCATCACAGTGCGTGCAATGTGGAAAATGCCTTGAAAAATGTCCTCAGCACCTTGAGATCCCGAAGCTTCTCGAATCCGTTGTAGACGAGCTCGAAGGACCTGATCTGGAGATGAGAGTTGCGATGGCTAAGGAGGCGTTCAAGCGGACCTAGGAGGATGATCGAAGAAGGCTCATCATTTTCCGGTAGCTCCCTCTCCGGCCAGGCACCGGTTGCAGGTCGATCCCAAATCCTCCTGCACCGGCGCCCCTCACTGCCGCTGAAAAGGGCCTTTGCCCATCTTGAGGACAAAGCACAGCACACCGATATGTCGTGGTCAGCGTCATCTTGCCGGCTTCACCGGATGGATTCAAATCCTTATCTTACGCCGGCGCGGGTGTCAGACCATTTATTCAATCCCCAGGGCAATAAAACCACCATTGCTCCAAAGAGAATTATCGCATATATTTGGGACATAATATCCATGCATCATCACCTCCTTTCTGTTCCTCATCTTGCCCTGGCACATCTTGCACTATAAATGCTGCGGTCAAATAGTGAAAAATATAGATCAAAAATGCCTTCAAAGCAAAATTATCCTCCCAAATAATGAAAAAATTGGCATATTATTAAATGATAAATTAACCAAAAAAGGAAAATGGATTATTGGACAAAAAGGTAAATTGCCAGAAAATATGCGCAGCCTCTCCTCAGCCACAACCGACATCGAGTGTGCAAATGGCCTATTGCTCAGGAGATCCATCTGGCGAGATCAAGCTCGCGTCCGATTATCCTGGGGCCTTCAACGCCATCGGCTGGCAGGCCGACTGGACTTGATGAAAGCCGCTGGCCTGAGGGCTCCTCGCTATTTGGAATGGGTGAACTTGAATCGGAAATTCCCTGTATCTTTTCGCCTCTGTGGTGAACCGCGATGCTCTGACCCAACCACAGAGGCGCAGAGGAACAAAAGACCATATTCCCTGCCTTAACTCACCCACATATTTCAGCGAAGAGCCCATAATTGCCTGCCGGTCCTGGCACAGCTTGCGCTGGATGTATAATATTATGGCAGATACACCAGCCTGTTGGACGGATCGGCCAGGACTGCTCTTGAATTTGAGGATTCACCCATACAGCACAGATTGTGTCTCATCCGCATCCAGTGTGGTATCATCATCCTGGGAAGACGGATGCTGCAATATGGATCCCACGGCGGAATTGTGATCGCCCATGATGAATGCCTCGCTCTTGATCACATCCGGCTCATCCTCTTCGGTTATAACGTCGGGGTGTAGGGGCAGAGAAGACCCCTCTCCTTCAGGGGAGGGGACGAATCGTGCCCCACTATTATGCAGAAACTATAAATATAACAAAATGCATAACAGATATCTATGCTCAAGGCATACAAGTTTAGGATCTATCCAACAAAGTCCCAAAGGACGAAGATGGAGCAGACCCTAGATCTATGCCGATGGACATACAATCAAACATTAGCCTATCGAAAGAATGCCTGGGAGAAAGAAGGCAAATCCATCTCAAAATACGAGACTCACAACCTTCTTCCAACTTGGAAAGAGATTAAACCAGAACTCGGTGGTGTCTTTTCCCAAACCCTTCAGA
>NZ_DAKC01000111.1:4442-7252 GCF_002496465.1 Methanosaeta sp. UBA356
ATTGGTAATATCAAGATCAAGCTACATAGACCCATTGAAGGCAAGATCAAGCGACTAACCGTAAGGAGAGCCGCGACAGGTAAATGGTTTGCATGCTTCACCGTCGAGATGGAAGATCAACCTAAGCCCCCCTGGAAAGACGGTTCTCTCGTCGGTGTAGATGTTGGCCTTGAGAGCTTCGCCACCTTTTCTAACGGCGAGAAGATCGCTAATCCTAGATTCTTCCGAGAAGAGGAAAAGGAACTCACCAGAGTTCAAAGGAAGCTCTCAAAAGCACCGAAAGGTACTCTGGAGAGGAGATCCGCCTCGAAGGTCGTTGAACGGGTCCATGAGAGGATCGCTAACAAGAGATATGAATTTGCTCATCAGGTTAGCCGGGATCTGGTTAACAGGTTCGGATTGATCGCTTTTGAAGATCTTAGTATTCAAAATATGCTCAAAAACCATTGCCTGGCAAAATCCATCTCAGACGTGGCTTGGAATATGCTTGTGACTCTGACCTCGTACAAGGCTGCAAGTGCCGGTTCGGTGGTGATCCTGGTAGATCCAAGAAATACATCTAAGATGTGTTCCAGGTGTGGCATTCTGGTTGAAAAGACGCTTTCTGATCGCGTCCATAACTGCCCTCATTGCGGGCTTTCGGTGGATCGAGATTGGAATGCGGCAATCAATATACTCAGATTGGGACTACAATCTGTCGGAATCAAAACCGTAGAAGCCTGCCCCTTTAAGGGGGCGGGAGTGGTCACGTAATAAGCATAAATCTGTTCCCCGGACTCACCATTCACGAGAGTGTTGCTGAAGGCAAATCCCAGTATGGTATCCTTGGGATGAACAATGGCCTGCACAACTGCCCTATCTGCCAGGTTGGACACGCATGCCAGGGCTTGAATCAGCCGGTCTTTCGATACCGCAAATTCTGCCAATAGATTGGACTTGACCATGATAATTCTCCTCTCAATATAGTCTGCGAGCCAAATATCCACTGGAGAGGTAGTCTGGGGGATAGTAGTAGCTGCTGGGGTAGATGCTGCCAAACAAGTAAGGATAATTGTATCCAGGATACCATCCGCTTGCGTATGGATATTTCCATCCCGCCCAATAGCCTGTGCCGTTTTCTGACTTCCAGATATAGCGCAGATCTGGTATCAGGTAGCCATTGACCGCCATGCTTCCTTTCGGGCCGCCGCCCCAATTCCACAGGTCGCTATATGTGCTCTTCGCAGGTTGAGCACTTAATTGGCCAATGTTGCCCAGCCACGCCCTGCCAAAATCGCCACCCACATATGGTGCAGAGCTTGAGCCTTGTGCATAGCAGCTCCCGGCCAATGCGATTACCATTAGCGATAGCATTAGCAATGCGATCATTGATGTAGCTATTTTCATTCCAACTCTCCACTTTATAATAGTCGACAGAGCGATAAAAGGCTTTTGATGCAATATATCGAAAAAATAAAGATCAAGCGATCACTTTTGCGCTCATGATCTTGACCTCTTTTGCCGGCCGGTCCATGGCACCGGTCTGGACCTTACTGATCTTGTCCACCACATCCATTCCCTCGATCACCTTGCCGAAGGCGGGATGCTTGTCGTCCAAGAAATTGTTGTCCACCAGGTTGATGAAGAACTGGCTGCCCCCGGTGTTGGGCCCGGCATTGGCCATGGCAATGGTCCCCCGATCGTTTCGATTATTATCAGTGAACTCGTCTTCGATGGTGTAGCCCGGTCCACCCATGCCCGTTCCCTCGGGATCTCCGCCCTGAATCATGAAGCCGTCTATGATTCGGTGGAAGATCACCCCATCGTAAAAGCCCTTCTCGACCAGACTCAAGAAGTTACCTGTGGTGATGGGCATGTCGCTATAGAGCTGAATTGTGATGTTGCCCATGCTGGTCTCCAAAAGGACCTTTGCACCTTCATCCTCTTCGCCAAGGCAGCCTGCCTGGACCACGGCGAGCACAAGGATGCCGATGGCCAAATAAGATCTAAGTCGCATCATCGAAAAATGGAGGACCTAAGAAGAAATAAGCTTTCCGGAGAGCAGAGAGTGGTGCTGAAGAACTCTGGCTGTGTCCAGATGAGCGCTATGAGTCAGGGAATATGTGCAAAGATACGTTTTAAGGCAAAGAAAAGGAATTGAGCCCCAGCCTCCTACTTTTTCATAGCCCGGCTCTCATCCACTACGATGTAGTCTTTGACCGCCACCACTGAGCTGAATGGTATCAGCACAAACTTGCCGTCCTCTCGGTACTTGCTGCGATCAAGGCCCGAGTTTGGCTTTACCACCAGGTCCACCAGCTTGCCGGTCATGACCTCGTAGATAATGTTCTCCAGATCTCCCAGGACTGTGCCATCGATGTTTACGATCTCTTTATCTCCAATGCTTCCCGCGAACACCTTTCCCATGCCCCTAAAACCCTCCTCTCCAATTTAATTGTCAAGACTTGAGCATCAATTCAAGCATCATGCACAGATTCAAGCCATCATTCTATTCCGCCAGGCTACCGGTAGCCAGCGAGCGAAGCCGGCTCAACCTTGATTCCGCCCTTAAACCTCTCGCCGATGCGCTCATAGTAACTGAGCATATGCTCCTCCACGCTCGGCCTCACCTTCTTCAAAGCCTCCCGGTAGTGTCTCATCTCCACCCGGTCCAGCCCTTCCCGCAGAGCAAGCATGGCCGCCTCCCGGCAGAGGTTGTCCAGATCTGAGCCCACATAGCCATCGGTCAATTCCGCCAGCTCCTCCAGGCTCACATCCTCTCCTTTGGGCGTCCTGGAGGCGTGGATCTTGAGGATCTCATGCCTCCCCTG
>NZ_DAKC01000111.1:7559-23246 GCF_002496465.1 Methanosaeta sp. UBA356
AGAAGCTGGTTTACCACCCTCTCCATCACTCTGCCCCCCTCGTCCATTCCCCTCATAGGGGCAATGGAGTCCAGCTCATCGAAGAATATGATTGCCGGCGAGACTTGCCTTGCCTTGCGGAATATCTCTCTGATCGCCTTCTCCGACTCGCCCACCCATTTGGAGAGCATCTGCGGCCCCCGGATGCTTATGAAGTTGGCGTTGGTCTCATTGGCCACCGCCTGAGCGATCATGGTCTTTCCTGTGCCCGGCGGGCCGTAGAGCAGAATTCCCTTTGGCGGCCTTATGCCCATCTTCTGGAACTTCTCCGGCTGCTTGATGGGCCACTCTATGGACTCGATCAATTCCTGCTTTAGTGCTCCCAATCCTCCCATGTCGTTCCAGTTGACCCGGGGCACCTCCACCAGAACCTCTCTCATGGCCGAGGGCTCGATCTCCTTGAGAGCCTCCTCGAAGTCCGCACCCATGACCTGCATCTGATCGATGATCTCCTGGGGTATCTCATCCTCTGAGGTGAGATCGGGCAGATAGCGGCGCAGGGCTTTCATGGCCGCCTCTTTGCACAGGGCGTTCACATCTGCCCCGACGAAACCATGCATCCGGTCCGCTAATCCCTCCAGGTTCACATCATCCGCCACGGGCATGCTGTGCATATGTATCTGCAGGATCTCGATTCTGCCCTCCCTGTCCGGAACTCCGACCTCGATCTCCCTGTCGAACCGGCCCGGCCGGCGCAGAGCGGGATCAATGGCCTCTTCCCGGTTGGTGGCTCCGATCACAACCACCTGGCCTCTCTCTTTCAGGCCATCCATCATGGCCAGGAGCTGGGCCACCACTCTTCTCTCCACCTCCCCTGTAACCTCACCCCGCTTAGGGGCAATGGAGTCGATCTCGTCTATGAATATGATGGATGGAGCGGACTTTTGCGCCTCCTCGAAGATCTCCCTCAGCCTCTGCTCGCTCTCTCCATAGTATTTTGACATGATCTCCGGCCCGGCAATGGAGATGAAGTTAGCTCCACTCTCATTGGCCACTGCTTTGGCGATGAGGGTCTTTCCCGTGCCCGGCGGGCCGTAGAGCAGAACCCCCTTGGGAGGCTCAATGCCAAGCTTCTGGAAGATCTCAGGATGCTTCATGGGCAGCTCGATCATCTCTCGCACTCGCTGCACCTCTGAGCGCAGGCCGCCCACATTCTCATAGGTGATTCCCGTGGCTTTGACCGATCGGACGCTCTTGGCCGGCTTCTCCAGGAGAACGATCTCCGTCCTCTCGCAGACCACCACCACATTATCGGGATGAGTCTCTGTTACCACTAAAGGCACTGGCTCCATCCGGCCTACAAAGGGATGGCTGCCGGAGCTCATGATGGGAAGTATATCTCCCGCCACCACCGGCCGCTTGAGCGTCTGGCGGCGGATCATATCAGCTGCCTCATCCCCATAGTGCATATGCGATCCGGAAGGGGGGGCGAGGACTATCCTCTGCGCCTCGGCGAACTTGGCCTTACGGATCTTCACCTTGTCCCCGATTCCAACGCCGGCGTTCTGGCGGATGAAGCCGTCAATCCTTATATAATCCTGAGACCAATCCTGCCGGTCGGCGCGCCAGACCTTGGCTGCGGTAAGCCTCTTCCCCTCAATCTCAATGATGTCACCCGGACTGAGCCTCAGGGTTAGAAGGGCGTTGGGGTCCAGGCGGGCGATGCCCCGGGCGGAGTCGTTGGGATAGGCTTTGGCCACTTTCAGAATTATATCCTTGAATTCACGCACGATTTAGTTTATCTATGCTTCTCGATTTAAATTTATCTGGTGTCGATGAGGATTTTTTTATTCAAACAAAGGGAAGACCCTGCCATTTCGTTGGCCAAGAGGTGATCCGGGTCATTCAAATATCGCATTTAAATAGGACCGACTGTAATTGATTATCATGGGCCAGATGGAAGAATATGAGGAGTTGATAGCTGCCGCCAGGTGTGAGATCGAGGTGGATCTTCTTCTCCTTGGGGGATCCGTAGCCAATCTCATATCGGGCGAGGTTCGCAGATCGGACGTTGCCGTACACAAGGGCAGGATCGTGGGCTTTGAATGCAGCAGCGCTCGCCAGATCATTCCCCTGGAGGACCAGATCCTAGCGCCTGGGTTCATCGACGGCCATGTACATATCGAAAGCAGCATGGTCACAGTTCCAGAGTACGCGCGAGCAGTGGTTCCACAAGGCACCACCACAGTTATCGCCGACCCGCATGAGATCGCCAACGTCTGGGGCGAGGAGGGGGTTCGCTATATTCTGCAGTCATCAAGAAATGTCCCTCTGAACGTCTTCGTCATGCTCCCCTCCTGTGTCCCAGCCACCGACATGGAGACTGCAGGGGCAGCCCTGGGCCCGGATGCCCTGGTCGGTCTCTTTGAGGAGGAGGGGGTCATAGGCCTGGCCGAGGTAATGAACTGTCCTGGCGTAATCTTCCGGGACCCGCAGATCATGAAAAAGATCCAGCTGGCAGGGGGACGGCTCAAGGACGGCCATGCACCAGGCCTTTCCGGTCCGGACCTGTCTGCCTATATCTGCGCCGGAATCCGCTCCGATCACGAGTGCACCACACTGGCCGAGGCAGAAGAGAAGCTGTTTTCCGGGATGTTCATCATGCTGCGGGAGGGAAGCGCAGCCCGGAATCTCACGGATCTTCTGCCGCTGGTCACGCTGAAAAACTCTCGCCAGTTTTTATTCGTCTCAGACGACCGCCACCCGGCAGATATCCTCAGGGAAGGGCATATCGACTTCATGCTGAGAAAGGCGATAAATGAGGGTCTGGACCCCATAGTTGCCCTGCAGATCTCCTCTCTCAATGCTGCCCGCTACTTCGGCCTGGCCGACCTGGGGGCAATAGCACCCGGCTATCGGGCGGACATCGCTGTCCTGGACGGTCTGGATGAGCCGCGGGTTACCCGGGTCTTCAAGGATGGCAGGCTGGTGGCCAGGGATGGAGATTTCCTCGCCCCTATGAATAGACCGGTCAAGGCAATGCATAAATCGATCCATCTCGCTGCTCTCAGCCGCCGGTCGTTTGAGATTGTAGCCGAGAAGGGGCCAGCCCGAACAATTGGCATCGTCCCCGGCCAGATCATCACCAGATCTCTGCCCCTCTTTCCCCTGATCCGGGAGGGAAAAGTGGTATCGGACACCGACCAGGATATCCTCAAGCTGGCGGTGATCGAAAGGCACAGGGCCACTGGCAATGTGGGGCTTGGTTTGGTGCAGGGCTTGGGTCTGGTGAGGGGCGCTCTGGCCACATCCGTCGCCCATGACTCCCATAACATCGTTGTGGTCGGAACCGGGGACGAGGAGATGCTGGCCGCGGTCTCAGCAGTCACGGAGATGGATGGCGGGCTGGTGGCGGTTGCCGATGGTGAAGTCCTGGCCAGCCTGCCTCTGCCCGTGGCAGGCCTGCTCTCGGAGAGTCATATGCAAGAGGTGGCAGAGGGCATAGCGGAGTGCATTGATGCCGCTCACAAGCTGGGATGCGACCTGGAGGATCCTTTCATGACCCTCTCATTTCTATCTCTGCCAGTGATCCCAGAGCTGAAGCTGACGGACAGGGGCCTGGTGGATGCAGTGGCCTTCCGGATGGTTCCTCTCTTCCTGGGAGGATCCCTGGAGGATGATTGAGGATTTGATCGCGATTTAGATAGCTCATGGAGCCCGAGATTTGGAGTGCTCGTAATGCGGAAAATGTTTTATGGAATAGGCCATAAAATGCGAACCGGTGATCGCAAATGGCAAAGATAAGAGGAAGGCCGGGAAAGACTGCGGGAAGCCCCGCCGAGGGAGTGAAGTTCGAGCAGGAGATCTATATGACTGCGGCAGAGATGGCTGACATGCTGCGGGGCCTGGCGGATGAAGTCGAGGCCCGAGGGCGGGTGGAAGCCTCTTTTGGCGATTGGACTATAGGAGTGAATCCCGCTGAGCCCCTCAAGGCGGAGATACAGTACAAGCATGATCCAGCTAATAGAGAGCTGGAGGTGCAGCTGAAGCTCAAAGAGAATCCGTGAGGATATGGTTTCGCTCCAATAGCAGGAACTCCTATAGCATCGCTGCTCTCATACCTCTGGTAGATGCCTCTCTGGCTCCGGGGCCCAGGGCGGGAATCATGCTCTACAGCTTTGCCACCCCTCAGGCGGGGGAGGTCTATCAAGAGGTCGATAGGGCCAGGGCAGCGAATCTGGATGCGGTCTTCGTCGCCGGCGGTCCCCACCCATCCGCCCTGCCGGAGGAGGTTCTGGAGCATTTCGATTTCGTGGCCATAGGAGAAGGAGAGGAGACCCTGCCCGAGCTGATTGAAGCGATAGAGATGGGCAAAGAGCCGGCAGATGTCCGGGGAATAGCCTATAGAAAAGGGGGAAAGGCGATCTATACCGAGGATAGGCCTCCTGTGGACCTGGACCTCTATCCCCCTTTTACCAGCATCCTCGCTCCCATAGAGATCTCCCGCGGCTGCCCCTGGGGCTGCACCTACTGCCAGACCCCCCGCCTTTTCGGGCGCTGCATGCGCCACCGCTCTATCCCCGTCGTTGCCAGATACGCCCGCCGCCATAAAGACATCCGCTTCACCTCTCCCAACTCCCTTGCCTATGGCTCCGACGGCAGGCGTCCGCGGCTGGAGAAGGTTAAAGCTCTGCTGGAAGGGCTGTCCGAGCAGAAGAAGCCCATCTACTTCGGCACCTTTCCCTCCGAGGTCAGGCCCGATTTCGTAACTGACGAGGCTTTGGAGCTCATAACCGGATACTGCGCCAATAAAACGATCAGCCTGGGAGGACAGTCCGGCAGCCCGGCGGTCCTGGAGAGCATTGGACGGGGTCACGGCCGGCAGGAGATAGAGTCAGCCTGCGAGCATATCCTGGATCATGGCCTCGTACCCCAGGTGGATCTGATACTCGGCCTGCCCATGGAGTCAGCAGAGGATCAGCATATGACCCTGGACCTGGCCAGATGGATTGAGGAAAAGGGAGGAAAGGTGAGAGCGCACCGGTTCATGCCCCTGCCCGGAACCCCCCTCTGGGAAAAAAAGCCTGCGCCCCTATCCAGCGATGCTGAGGCGCTCCTGGGCAGCCTGGCACAGAGAGGCCGTCTGACAGGATCCTGGGGCCGCAAGATCAAGGCGGAAAAGGATGAAACGGCATGACCTGTATCTGACCCGACCAACTCGGACCAGTGACCGGCCAGGGGAAAAGGTCGCTAGAGATAGAACTGCTTGAAAGGCTTGCGGTATTCGTCTTTTAATTCGTATTTTATTGTCATCCTCTCAGGCATTACCTGAATCTCTTTTACAGATTGTGAGAATAGGAACCAGATGAATCCCCTGTCCGGGAGCCGGTACCTGTCTGGCAGGGTGGAGGTGAACTCAGACTCTCCCAGAATATAAGTGCGCAGCATCTCGCTTCCTGAGGCGAAGAGGAAGGGGAAGCTCACATTCTCAATCTCCCTCTGGCAGGTGCCCTTAAGCCGCAGGCGGTCCGCAAGAAATTTCAAATAATCGTCCTTATTTATCACCAGTTCTCTCATCTCGCTCAATCTAAGTCACCTCTTGCTGGCACTGGCCGGGATGTGAGATAAAATTAATCGTCAGGGAGTCAGCCGACGGTCTGCTTGATATCCTCTTCATCCACCATTATCGGGTTTTCATGATAGTGAGATCTGTCCATTCTCTCACAGCTACAATTATCACGATCTTTCTGGACCGTGGCGGATTCTGTCTCTTCTCCGCCCAGCTCATTGATCTGGCATATCAATCCAGAGAATGCCTCCACCTCTCTGGCGATAACCTCCTCGGTGGTCATGTAGATGCTTCTCTCGGATTCGACTGTGAGGGCATCAGGCCCTCTGAAGACCAGCCGGCGCACTCCATCACGGCGAAGAGCCCTTCTGATCTCCTGGTCATGAGCTAGAACCATTCCCGGTATTAGCACCCTCTCTTTTATGTTCCCCAGATCCAGGAAGTTGAAATCCTCCAGGGTGATCAGGTTTCCTATCTCCTTATTCACTGCTACCACATTCACATCCTCTCCTATCTCCTCGAATATGGTCGATAGGAATGGATAGGCCACAGAGCTGGTGATGATGGTGGCGCTCCTCTCGATGGCCGGCAGTCGATTCAGCTCTTTTCTATGATGGGCCAGGGCGAAAGGAGCTCCTGTCTGTGGATCCCATAGAGGCGTCCCTATGACCCTCATATCATATCGTTCATTTATTTCAGTGGCAATCCTGCGGATCTCCTCCACGGAATAGGGAACAATGCCCGGCATTAACGGCTCGTTTCCAAAGATGAGCCCTTGCTCTTTGCTGTTGGCAAATGACATGAGCATCAGGCCTTTTGCTCCCATATCGCAGAGGTCCTGGCAGGTCTTCTCCAGCTGAAAGCCATCGTTTATGCCCGGTATGAGGACGATCATGGCATATAGATCGCATCTTTCGCAAAAGGTTCTGAGGTTTGAGAGCGCAGCCTCTGGATGTTTATCATTCACGTACCTTCGCCGAAGCTCAGGGTCAGTTGAGAAGACGGAGAAGCTTATCCTTCGCAATCCGGCTTCGATCAGGGGACCGGCTTCATCTCCCTTAAAAAAGCCCTTTCCGCTGGTGTAATCCAGGCGGATGGGGACAACGCCGTTGCTGAGGGTTTGAACCAGTTTAAGCAAATCTGGATGAAAGCTGGCATCACCATTCCCTTTTATGGTTATGGAATCCGGCCGTGATAATATGCATTGCTGGGATGCTTCAAATACCAACTGATCCAGGGACTTGAAGCCTGGCTGGATCTCAACTACTGCTCTAGAACAGTAATCGCACCCCTTTTTATGGGGTGGGCAATATTTGCATCCCAGCGGCTCAACCGTTTTCACTCCTTTAAAATAACAGAAGCTGCAAAATCCCCCGCAGTTATAACCAGGCCTGCCTCCTATATCAACGACTGCATCCATGTCTTTTAATTTGTAGTTAGAGTAATTAAATCTTGCGTCAAATATTCAGATAAGTATTGAAGAACGAATATGGCAAATCATAGCGCATATTCGGTCAGCCAATTGGCCAATTACATATTATAATTAATACAGAAAATTAATCTTCAAATAACATTTATGTCTCCCTATAAGGAGCGATTATAGGGCTGAAATTCGAATAAATATTAAATTTAAATATATAATATTCTCTATCAACCATTGATTTTAGTAACATGTCTATAATTATTTTTTAAAAGATAGGGGAATTTCCCAGGTTTTAAGCAATCTTCATCCGATCTATTATGCAGGCAGCATTATCAGAAAAAATCATGTCCATTAGGCGACTTATTTTTTCATTTTTAATAATATTTTCCATAAATACAAAAAATTTGGCTAATTTTACCATTTGAGCAACTCTCTGGCACTAGAGAGCTCTGCCAGGCTCATCTGCCCGGGAGCGGTGCTCTCTCTAACATAACCATATGCCAGAGCAGAACCATACAAAGGAGCCACTGCCCGCAGGTGTCTGCCCAGATCTCCCATCGCGATCAGACATAAGGGCAAATCTGCAGCTAGCAAAAATTCTAGGAGATCCAGGTCGTCTTTCAGGCTCCTGGGCGTCACGGCGATCTTAGCAATCGCCGCACCTGCCATCTTCATCCTCTCTTTTATGGCAGCGAGCTCATCGATCCCGGGCATTCCCTGGAAGTCATGAAAAGAGACTATGACCGGCCTGCTGACTTGAGAGATGAACTCTTCTCTTAACTCTGCCTGAAGCTCGATATCCACCAGATCGGCGTACTCAGAGGCCTGAACGAGCAGCTCGATCCTCTCCCTCTCTGACCCCTGGAACTTCCCTCCCTCCGCCTGGAGGCGATTGGTGGCGATGATCGGCTTTTCTGTAGCCTCTCTGATGGCTTTTATCGTCTGAATGGGCTCAGTGGCCAGATCCAGCCTCAGCTCAATCATGTCTGCATCGGATGCCGCCTTGAGGTCGTCTGCTGCCCTCTCTCCCAGGACGGCAACGATCTGCGACCTTTTCATAACGTATCTCATCTCTCCACGATGCTCTCCTCAATCTTCATGCCGAAATGGCGGGCAGCCTCCTCCAGATGGACCAGCACCTCGTCCCCGGCTTTGAGCTCCGTCACCGGCCTGGGGGTGCCATCGCTGCTCACCAGCTTTATGGTCTCAGCATTCTGCAGCAGCGTGCTTATGAGCACACCATCTGCCTCCGCCTCGATGAGGATCATGGGCCTCTTCTCGATCTTCGCCCGGCCCACGATAGCGCTCCTGGAGAGGCCATCCTTGCTCACAATGGTGACCTCGTCACCAGATTTTAGCTCCGATAGATAGCGTGTCTTCTCCCCCACCCGGATATAGGCGTGAACCGCGCCGGCGTTCACCCGGAAGGGACGCGCAGCCACATAGGGGCTGTCCTCTGACTCGCTATGGACAAGGAAAAAGCCCTTGGCCTGGGAGCCGATGAGCATTCCCTCTCCTGGGACCATCATGTTGGCGGTATCCACACAGACCCGGTCGCCCATCCCCACCGGCTTGACCGAGACCACCCTGGCTGGTATGAGGTCCAGGCGCCCTTTTTCCGATTGCTCTGCTGCCCTCATAACCCTCTTGATCTCAGAGAGGTCAGAGCTGTCCAATAGCACTCCATCTGCTCCCTGCTCCAGTGTGGCCAGGGCCAGCTTTGCCTCATCCGAACTCTTGACCCCACTGATGATCTTAACCTGGCATCCCTGCAGGCCGGCGATCATATTCTCCAGGGGGATCACCTTCCAGTCGGTGCCGATCACCAGCAGATAGTCCACATGCTTTCCCATCTCCACTGCGAATTGCTCATACTTCTTGCCGGCAATGACCACATATGCGGCCTTGTTCCCGGAGATGGTCTTGGCCAGAGCATAGTCCATGGAGCTGTTCAGGTCTTTGGGCAGAGGCACCGAACCATCGCCCTCACCGTGCCTGCCGATCACCAGAATGTCCTCCGCACCCTTCTCGGCGCCAAAGCATGCTACCTGGATATTTCCCAGCTCCCGCACCCGCTCGACGTTCTCCCGATCCACGATTACGCATTCGAATCCAGATTCAAGGGCGGTGGTTATCTGGGGTTTGATCTCCTCCCATGATCCTCTGGCCATGAGCCACTTCTCTTTCATATGCGACTCTTTGACATACCATTACAAATCTCTTTTGCAGCTGCACGCCCTTATACAAAAGGTTATACGCCTGGGATGGCAATATAGAGGAAAATGGAAAACCGTCTGATCTACTCTCCAGTTGGCATATTGATCATGCTGGGCTTCGCGTTCTTGATTGCAATAGTAGTGAGCTTTCTTTTCCTTGATCTGGCCAGGACAGCCTTCACCAAGATCGGTTTCTCCTGGAGCCAGGCCCTCTTTGTGCTTTTGGCGTCTCTGGTTGGATCCAGCATAAACATACCATTGACCAACCTAGAGTGCAGCACTCCCATGGTCCATGAACGACACATTCGGGCCTTTGGCGTATCTTATCATGTCCCTGTGGTGAAGAGCTGCAATACCCTTTTGGCCATAAATGTGGGTGGGGCCCTGATTCCCTCATTGATCTCCATGGCACTCATCTACCGGTTTCCAGAGTCCATCTATTATGCACTATCGGGCATTGTCTTGGTGGCCATCATCACCAACCGGGTGGCGAGGCCGGTTCGAGGGCTGGGGATAGTGACTCCTGCCCTGGTCCCACCCCTTTGTGCCGCCCTGGCGGCGATCCTCATGGTCTATGTGCTGGGCGCACCTCATGATCTCATCTTCTTAATTGCTTATGCGGCAGGAACCCTGGGCACTCTGCTTGGGGCGGATATTCTCAACCTGGGAAAGATCCGCGACCTTGGGGCTCCAGTGGCCAGTATCGGCGGAGCTGGAACCTTTGACGGTGTATTCCTGAGCGGTCTGATCGCTGTGCTCCTGGTGTGAGATGGATCTAAAATAGTGGAAAGAGATAGAATGACAAGAGATTATTAAAAAGATGAGAAAAGGTGGCGGAATGAAGGCAAGCGTAATAAAAAGGAGGGTAAGATCATGAGCTTCAGGGGCTTTCTGGATGATCTGGAAGGGTCAGGTTTGATGAACCACGTGCGTGACCCTGTATCGCCCTTTGAAGAGGTCACAGAGAGATCCTGGGGTAGTGGGCCGATTCTATTTGACGATGTCTCCGGCCATAAGTGCTGCCTGAATATCCTTGGGACGAGGGACCTCCTGGCCCGGGCCCTGGGCATCCCTGCTGAGGATATGGTCCGCCACCTATCCCAGATCGGATGCCAGGGTCCCGTGCGAGAGGTGGATTGGTCCAGTTTCATGGAGAATGTCTCCCAACCGGATCTCAGCAGGCTTCCCATCATGACCTACTTTCCGGGGGACGGCGGCCCTTATATCACCTCTGGAGTGGTGGTGAGCCGCTTTGAGGACAAAATCAATGCCTGCGTTCACCGCCTGATGGTCCTGGGAAAAGATCGACTGGCAGCAAGGTTGGTCCCGGGAAGGCATACCCATCAGCTCTATGAGGCCGCTCTGGCCAAGGGCAAGGAAGTTGCAGTGGCTGTGGCCATAGGAGTGGATCCGCTGGTATTGATGGCTGCCTCCACCCGCGTTCCTCCAGAGATGGAGTTTTGTTATGCTGCCGCCCTGCGAGGCTCTCATGTGGAGCTGATTGCTCTGGATAATGGGGTTCTTGTTCCCCATGCACAGATCGTTTTAGAGGGATACATCACCACTGAAAGGGCACCGGAGGGGCCGTTCGTGGACATCACCGGCACCCGGGACCTGGTCCGGCAGGAGCCGGTCATCCGGCTGACCAGGATGATGATGTGCAATGAGCCCATCTATCATGGCCTTCTGCCTGCGGGAGGTGAGCACAAGATGCTGATGGGAGTGCCCTATGAGCCGCTTATCTACCGGGAGGTCTCCAAGGTGGCAAAGGTGAAGGACGTCATGCTTACCGAGGGAGGATGTTGTTACTTCCATGCCGTGGTGCAGATTGAGAAGGAGACAGAGGAGGATGCCAGAAGAGCGATCGATGCCGCTATCAAGGCCCATCGCTCTTTGAAGCATGTGCTGGTAGTGGACTCAGATATCGATATTCACGATCCTCGAGACCTGGAGTATGCCCTGGCTACGCGCATGCGTGGTGACGAGGATATAGTTCTTTATCCCAATGTGCGCGGCAGCACTCTCGACCCCAGGAGCAATGAGGGAATGACCACCAAGGTGGGTGTGGATGCCACAGCCAGGCTGGACCGGCTCTGGAAGTTCCAGAGGTTGACCCCCGCAGGGCATGGCTGAATGGGGCATGGATATCGCCAACGAATTGGCAATGGGCACTGCATGTGGCGATGCTATTTCTTCGGACGCTGAGCCTGAAAGCTGCAATTTGCAGCTAAAGCCAAATGACCCGCTTTCCGCTCAAATCTCCAGATAGAGGCGGATGCTGTAGATCGCGGCAATGCCCAGGATTATCGCCAGGATTAAGGCCATTATCTGGAACAAGAGTTCATCCATGCTATCACGCTCATCTTTATTCCCCTAATATCCTCATTTTATGGCATCAGTCCTTGTCCGGGCAAGGCCAATGCACCGATCGGCTGGCAGGCTCATCTCCTCCAGTGGATCCATCCCCGCCTCGGTTGACCCCAGCACCTGGGCAGATTTCACCCCGGTTATTATGGCCATCAGCTTCACCCTGCCCTTGAGCTCAGGCTTGATCTTTGCCCCCCAGATGACATTCGCCCTCGGGTCAAGGTCCTGGGTTAGGCTGCTGGCGATGGAAGCTGCCTCCTTCAGGGTCATATCCGGTCCACCGTCAATGTGCAGCAGACAGGCTTTTGCACCTCTGAGCTCCACGTCCAGGAGGGGATTGTTCAGAGCGGAGCGGACGATATTCTCTGGGCTCTTCTTCATGCTCCCCTCTCCTACCAGCATAAAGCTGGCCCCGCCGGTGTTCATGATGGTGTGCACATCGGCATAATCCAGGTTGATTAGCGAGGGGGTGGTCAATGTCTCGCAGATCCCCTGGATGATCTCGCCTGTAATACCGTCGACCAGAGAGAATGCTTCCTGGAAGGGCAGGTGGGGGGCGCGCTCCAGCAGGCGATTGTTGTCCATCACAATGGAGGTGTTTGCGTAATTGCGCAGGTTCTCCAGGCCTTCCTCGGCGATGAAGATCCTCTTCCTCTCCATGTGAAATGGCGTGCTGACCATGGCCACCACCAGGGCGCCCTCTTGCCTGGCAATCCTTGCCAGGACCGGCGCTGAACCGGTGCCAGTGCCTCCCCCCATGCCCGCGAGGACGAATACCAGGTCTGCGCCGCGCAAGAGGTCCTCGATGTCCGTTCTTGCGCTCTCCGCCGCCTTCCTTCCCACCTCGGGGTCTCCTCCTGCTCCCATCCCCCGGGTGAGCTTCCGGCCAATCAGCATCTTCTCATCCGCAGAGACGGTCTCCAGGTGCTGGCGGTCGGTGTTTATGGCTATGGTCTTCGCCCCCATCAGGCCCATTCTTTTGAGTCTGTTGATGGTGTTTCCGCCTGCGCCGCCACAGCCCACGATCAGTATTCTGGGGATACCGAAGTCGTCGCCTGAATTTGAAAAATCCATGGCCTCCCGTATATCAAGTTCCATCCCTATCCCTTCATTGCTTTCTCATAATCAATTAGTGCCATCTGTTAATAACAATTGCGGATAGAGATAAGAATGATCAGACGAGAAGTGGCAACCAAGATGACGGGACAGACGGCTGCCAGGGACCTGGCGGAGTTCATCGCCAAAAACTACCCTGGCAGGGTGGTGGAGGTGGGTGTGGGCCATTTTCCCCATGTTGCTCAGAGGCTGTCGGATATGGGCCTGGAAGTGATCCTTACGGATCGGGTGGAGAGGCTTCTGGCGGGCATGATGGTGGAAAAGGACGACATCTTCGCCCCCCGGAGGGAGATCTATCAGGGAGCGGGCCTCATCTACTCCATTCGCCCTCCTCTGGAGATGCAGCTTGCCATGGGGGAGCTGGCGGCTGCGGTGGGTGCGGATGTCATCGTCCGGCCCTTGCAGGATGAGATAGCGCAGCTCGCTGGATTTGGCAGGAGGCTGGTCAATTACCGGGAGGCGAGGTTTTATCTGTTCAGAGAAAACGAGTAGAATTTATAGTTTTGAACTTTTAAACCTAAGGATTTCTCATACATCCCCTCAAATCTTCTTAAATCCTCTCAAAAAAAGCTATAATCCATTATTCTCACCTTATCAAGGACCATCGTAATGCAGGGAGAGATGAGCGATGAGATTGCACTACATCCAGCACAATCCCTTTGAGGACCCGGCAAATATCGCCCTCTGGGCGGAAGATTCCGGTCATGATGTCTTCGGGACTAAAATATTTGCGGGCGAGAGGCTCCCCAAAGATGCTGATTTTGATCTGCTGCTGGTTTTAGGTGGGGAGATGAACATCTACCAGGAGGATCTTTATCCTTGGCTGGCGGAGGAGAAGAGGTTCATACGCAGGGCTATGGATAGCAAGAAGACTATTCTTGGAATCTGCCTTGGCGCCCAGCTGATCTCAGATATCCTGGGAGGAATGGTGCATAAAAATCGCTATAGGGAGATCGGCTGGCATGAGGTGAAGCTGAATCGTGCTGCCTTTAGCTCTTCTGCTTTCAAGGGGTTTCCTGATAGATTCACGGCATTTCAATGGCATGGGGATACATTTGACCTGCCTAGAGGAGCGACTGGGCTGGCATCGACTGCAGCCTGCGCTAACCAGGCCTTTGAGATCGGGCGAAATGTTGGACTGCAATTTCATCTGGAGTCGTCCAGGCAAAGCATACGAAGGCTGATAGACAACTGCGGGGACGAATTGACTCCAGGAAGGTTCGTGCAGGAGCCAGAGGATATGCTCTCTGCAGAAAAGCATCTAAAGGAGTTATACAAGCATTTAAGAATTTTTATGAAAAACATCGAATTAATGGTGGGTCAGGATTGATCCGGATTGCCATCTTTGTGCCTTACCTAAGCATTTGCTGAACTAATTTGTATAAGCCTCCCCGCTCCAGAAGATATCGTTTCCCTTGCTGTCGTCTATATCCTGGCTGTCGAAAGCCATCAGGGAAAAGATGATATTGCCTCCTCTGATCTCCGGAAGAATCTCGTATCTATCTCTGATCACCTCAAAGACATCTCCCAGCATGTCCAGACCGTGCTCAACCTCAAAGGCATTTATCTCTTCCTGGGAGATTCCATGATCTTCTGCAATCTCTGACATAAGCTCTTTTATGGCATCCAGCTCCTCTGAGGCCATCAAGTAGATTCTAAAACCGCCGATATTGTCATCGATCGGATCGATCTGAAGCCACATTTGCCATGGTTCTGTCGATATCTTCCGCTCTCTTGTTCTCAAAAGATCATCGATCAGAGCCCGGGAGAGGGGTAGCTCTCTTGCTGCTTCATGCATGATGGAGAAGAGAGGCGCATATTCAAAAGCTATATCCTCGATCATCTCCTGCCAGAGATCGTAGTTGAGTTCATACATGTTCAGATGTCCTGGTGTGTATTCGATCTGGGATTCTTTGATAGCAGCAATAGCCTGAAATCCATTTCTACTTTTCTATTTGCCTTTTGCGGTGGGTGACTACTCCCCGCCGATAAAGGGTATGGCTTCTACGTTTTGATTCCGACAGATTGTAGTCCTACTCTAAGGAATCGATTATCGCGCAAAGGTTCATCAAAGCATTTTATCAGGGAATACTATTATTAAACAAAAAAATTATAATTTTAAACATATAGTGCTCTGGTTAAAATCCTAACGTCATGTTATATAAAAGTTTAATAAAATGTCATTAAAAAAATTTGCCTCTCATATACGGCATCCTTCCCATGATACTGCAATTGTCTCGCAGTTCCATAATTTAACCAATGGTTTTTTAAAGCTCTTGAACTCCTTATGGTATGAGTATGAATTGCTGCGAACATAAGATATCAGGGAGCAAGGAGAAGATCTGGCTACCCCACTACTTTGAAGGGCGGGATCGAGGACTCAAGCCCCATCCATATTGTACGGAGTGCGGTCTTGTCAAGAGCCTCTCCTCTGATAGGTTGCACAGCGTTGGCTATTTTATGAATGTCATTGCAGAACTCGGCAAGCATCATAAAATCACCCAGGTGCAAACGAGATTAATCGCCCTGGAGATGGAAAAACAGTTGATAAGCGATGCATTCGGGATCGATCGGCACCAACAGGAGATTTTGTTTATTGAGATAACCACCCGTATCCTCAATGTCTCAGCAAGGTCGGTAACTCAGCTTCTTTAAATATAATTTCAAATCCACTTTTCCCTTAATGCCACCCATCCCACCAAAATAACGATCACCATATATGTTATCATCCAGGCATATCCTGCTCCCAGGATGCCATATCGACTCACCATAACATAGCTCAATCCAAGGAGCAGAATGCACCTGAGGGTATTCAGCTTCACTATGCTCTCAACCCTCATCCTCACATTCTGAATGGGGATGAATAGGGAATAACAGGCTACGGGAAAGCTAGAGAGGGCTATGATCTTCAGAAGGCCAAATCCCTCCACGTACTCTCCCCTGAGAAGTCCAAGTAGCCGGTCGCCATAGAAGAAGAGCACCAGCACGGCGGGTAGCATTATCATCAGGCTTGCGCC